>JBGSRB010000050.1:0-3170 GCA_041737735.1 Anaerolineae bacterium
TGCCAGCAGCGCCAGCGGCAGCGTGAACTCGCCCAACATGCCGCCCGCGATTAGCGCCGCTGACACCGCGCCCCCGACCGGAAACGAGCCATCGACCGACAGATCGGGAAAGCTGAGGATGCGAAATGAGATGAACACGCCCACGCCGACCGTCGCCAGCGCTAAGCCCTGACCAATCGCGCCGATGTTGACATTCGACGCCGCCATGATGGCGAGAATAAGTGCGCTGACAAGGACGAAGCGCGCCGGAAATCCCAAAGTGAACGGGAGCGTGGGCGCGCGTGGAGACGTGCGTTGTGTTTCTACCGTCGCCATGTAAACATTTTTCCACAGACGTTATTGTGTATCGAGACAGCGTAACATATCTCGCGGTGTTTGGCATATTTTGGGGGAAATCAAACGTAAGACTGGGCGCATGAGTGCTGCGCCCAGTCCGGCTGCATGTGGAAATTTACGCCAGAGGCGCGAACAGATCGATCACATTGCCATCGGGATCGAGGATTTGGGCGTAGCGCTGCTGCCAGACAGCGTCAAAGGGCGTTGCGTGCGCTTGATAACCTAAGTCAGTCAGCCGGGCGAAAGTCGCATCGACTTCGGCGGGGCTGACGCAGGCAAATGCCAAACCCATGCGCCGACCGCCGCTGGCGGGTTGCCAATTGGGTTCAAAACTGTGAATGATCGCGTGCGTGTCCCACATGATGTGCAAGCCGTTGGGCAGCTTGTATTCAACATGCCCCTCGGCATCCATCTCCGGCGGAATATCCCAACCCAGTTGGCGATAGAAATTTAACGCGGTGGGCATATCCTGCACGATAATCCCTAACCCATCAAGCTGTGGTGTCATGTTCATTCCCCCTGATGAAAACAGCACACAAGTTCTAGTATAAGGGCGAATCGCATCTTGTCAAGAGGGGAATTTGAACGGGTGTGCTAAAGAGGCGCAAGGCGATCCAATACGGATCGCCTTGCGATTATGCTCAAACTTACGCGCAGGGCGGGTAAATTCCCGCGCCCGGCTGACCGTAATTTTCCGCTACATCAAGGATGTTGATGCCATCGACCCAACCGCCCATCACCGCGAGGCGATAGAAGCCGTCTTGAATGTCAAGCACGAATGCAGTTTTGCATTCCTGCATCACGCCAACCGCATTACCGTTGGGGGCATCGTAAATGGTGGACGTGTTGGCGATCAAAACCAGATTGCGCGGGTTGCCCAAGAAAACGCCGCCGTCGGTTGCACCAGCGGCAGGGGAAATGTAGCAATCGAGAATCGGTTCGGCAGCGTCGGCTTGGCGCTCATCATCGCCGCCGGTGCCGTTGGTGGTGCGCACCATCGTCATGTCAACAATTGTGCCGGGGGTCTGCGCGCTGTTCCATGATCCGATATAGGACTGATCGACGGCTTGGTTATCTTCCGTTGTGGTGATTTCGAGCAGTGTAATCGGCGGCGAGATCAGGCTGGCGAGCGTCGCCGTGTTGACGGCGTCGAGCAGGGTCACGACGATTTCATCACCTGTGCTATCAGCGACGCCTGTAATTCTGACGCTGTAACCATCGCGGCACAAGGTAACATCCGCTTCCCAACCGCCGGGCAAACGCACGAGCAGGGCGGCGGCAGGCTGAACCAGCAGCACGAACAGGGCTGCCAGCAAGAACACGAGTAAAATTCGACGGTGCATGTGGGAAATCCTTTCACTTTTTTTGCAAGTCTGGCTCAATAAAGACAGTACAGGTTTAGGAAATAGGCTAGACTTGCACTATCAGAACGTTGTACGAAATCTACTCTACTATAAAAACGAGACCGATGGCAACTGAATGGCTTTCCTACCTGCCCTATTTCACCGCCGCTGACCTCATCGAAAACCCGACAACTGACTCGATTGGGCGCGCAACGCGCTTCGATTCGGTGTGTCTGTTTGCTGACATCAGCGGCTTTACGGCGATCAGCGAAGCGCTGGCGCGCAATGGCAGCGCTGGCACGGAAGAACTGATCGGCATTCTCAATCGCTATTTCGAGCCGATGATCGACTTGATCGGGTTGTATGGTGGCGATATTGTCAAGTTTGGCGGCGATGCTGTCACGGTGGTGTTTCGCGATGACGACGGCGGCGCGTCCGCCCGCGCCTTAAGCTGCGCGCTCGATATTCAGGCGATCACGCGGCGCTCGACCACGATCAACACCAGCGCGGGCGTGTTTCGCTTGACGGTTAAAGTCGGCATCGCGCGCGGAACAATCCTCATGACGACGGTCGGCGTGGCGAATGCGCGCTTAGAAGCCGTGATCGCGGGCGAAGCGCTTGATGAGTGCGCGGAAGCCGAGCATCACGCCAGTCGCGGCGAGATCGTCGTCGCGGCGGACGCGCTGCCCGCTGGTTACGCGATCGATACACTTGACGAGCGCGACGGTTTTCACATCATCGCGGATATGCAGCCGCGCGCGGCACGCCAAGCGCTTCCTGCATTGCCTGATCCCGATGATGTTGTCGCCGCGCAAATGGCGCTGTTCTTGCATCCGGCGATTGCCGAGCGTGTGCGCGGCGATCTCGAAGGCTTCATCAGCGAACATCGCCGCGTTACGGTGCTGTTCTGCCGCTTTGACGGTTTCGACTATGACAGCGATCCCGATGTCAGCGCCAAGCTGATCGCCTATTTCGCGCGCGTGATCGAGATCGTGCGGCGTTATGACGGCTATCTCAACAAGATCGACATGGGCGATAAAGGCAGCAAATACATTATCCTGTTCGGCGCGCCGATCACGCATGAGAATGACGAAACGCGCGCGCTGCGCTGTGCGCTTGAACTCAGTGCGCTGGATGTGCCGACACAGATCGGCGTGAACACCGGACTGGTATATGCGGGGCGTATCGGTTCGGATCGGCGGCAGGAATACACGGTGATGGGCGATGCGGTCAATCTCGCCGCGCGCTTGATGCAGGCAGCGTTCAAAAGCGGACAGCGCGTGCTGGTCAGCGGCGCGACGCGCCACGCTGCCACGGAAGGCGCCTTGTGGGTGACGCTCGAACCGATCCGCGTGAAGGGCAAAACCGACCCGATTGCGGTCTATCAATTGGAGGGGTGGCGCGCGTCGGCTGGTGTGCGTGTTCCGGCTTACGAACTGCCGATGATCGGACGTGCGGCGGTGCTGGAACAGCTTAACGCGCGTTTGGATG
>JBGSRB010000054.1:0-2759 GCA_041737735.1 Anaerolineae bacterium
CGAGGCGCACATCGGCGCTGATGCCACTGAGATCGCGCAGGAAGTGTCCGCCGGGCAGCACGAGCGGCACGAGCGCGGGAAAGACGCGCGGCGTGATCGTGTGTCCTAAGCTTTGCGCCAGTGCATAACCGTGACCATCCGAGCCGCTTTTGGGCAGGCTGCGTCCGCCGGTTGCCAGCACGAGCTTAGGTGTCGTGAGGCTGCCCCACGATCCCGCCACGCGGAATCCGTCAGTGTCGCCCGTGATCGTCTCGACGCGGCGCGGATGCTGAATGACGACGCCCGCTGTTCGCGCCGCATTGAGCAAAGCATCTAAGATCGTGCGCGCGCTGTCGGTGGTGGGAAACAGCTTGCCTGTGTCTTCATGTTTGAGCGTCACACCGCATTCACGGAAAAAGGCGATGGTTTGCGGCACGTCGAAGCGGCGCAGCACCTTGTTGATCGCCGCGCGCGATGCGCCTGCGTAAGCATCGGCGGTCACGTGATCGTGGGTGACGTTACAGCGTCCGCCGCCCGCCACCAGAATTTTCGCGCCGAGTGTTTTCGCGCCGTCGAGCAGCAGCACGCGCCGATCGGGTTGCGCGCGCGCGGCGAAAATGCCCGCGAATAAGCCCGCCGCGCCCGCCCCGACGATCACGAGATCGGCGTCAAATTTCATCCAAGTCCGACTCGATGATCTCGTAAACCTGATCGATCAGGTCTTCGCAGCGCTCGATCAACTCGATAGCGGGTTCGTCTTCCATGGTCAGCAGTTTCGAGGCGGCAGCCAGCAGCGCCGCCGCCGCTTCGGTCACGAGCGAGGCGACATCCTGATAATCGTGAGCGACGATCAGATCGTTAATCACGCTTTGCGCTTCGGCGGCGGCGCTGGCGGCTTGTTGCAGGTGGATCAAGGCTTGCGGTGCGGTATTCATGGGTTAGCGATCCCTTACGGCTGGATGTGCGAAATGATGCCGTAATTTTACCGCATCGTGGGCGCGGCGTCCTGTATTGACGCACGCGCCGCGCCCTGCTATGCTTATTTTGCGGGGCTGTGGCGGAATGGCAGACGCACGAGACTTAAAATCTCTTGTCCGAAAGGACGTGTGGGTTCGACTCCCACCAGCCTCACTTTTCCCCCGTGTTTTACGACGTAACGCGCGCCCGTTCGTACAATTCCAATAACACGCCGCCCGTGCTGCGCGGATGCACGAACGCATAGCGCGTGCCATCGGGACGTGTGCGCGGCGCCTCGGTGATCAACTCGACACCTTTGGCGGTCAACTGCGCCAATGCCGCGTCGATGTCGTCCACATCCAAGCACAAATGATGCAAGCCCGCGCCTTTTTTGGCGAGATATTTCGCCACGCCGCTGTCGTCGGTGAAGGGCGCAATCAACTCGATCTCGCTTTCGCCCAAGGGCAGAAAAGCAATATCGACGGATTCGTCTTCGTTGTGTTCGACTTTTTCCGCGTGGATGCCGAGCGCATCCTGCCAGAAGGTCAGCGCCGTGTTGACATCGGAAACGACGACGGCGACATGGTTGATCTTGATTTTGGACATGGGGTTAGCCTCAGGATGATTTCAACACTTTCATTATAGGCGTGGATCGGGTTGATCTGCCCGTGCCGATCAGCGGGATCAACGGTATGTGGATTGTCACGCTTGGTCTGGCACAGCGCGGCATTGATAATCGCGCGCGCCTTCACTACAATACGCTGCATGACAATACGCTGCATGGATGGGGAATTAGCTCAATGGCAGAGCAAACGACTTACATTCGTTAGGTTGGGGGTTCGAGTCCCTTATTCCCCACACAACCCACCCGCGCACCGCTGAGATCGCCACATGACCATGAGCAAGCACGACATTCTCGAACAGTTGGCGCGCACCCACACCGACGCTATCGCTGAACTGACTCCGCTTGACCCGCAGCGCGTGATCTACGCCGAGTCGGGTTGGCGCGTCAAGGATATTGTCGGGCATATTGTGACGTGGGAAGCAGAATATTTGCGCGCACTGCACACGCATCGACGCGGCGGTGAATACGCCATCGACGGTTACACTGATGATGATCACTTCAACGGATACGCCGCCACGCAGCGCATGGACGAGCCGATCGAGCGCTTTTACGACGAATGGCACGCACTGCGCGACTGGCTGCTGATTCTGGTGCGCCCACTGACGGATGATCAGCTTGAGGCTGAGCTGCTGTTTCCGGATCATATGCGCGCCAGCGTGCGCTACCTGCTGATCGAGCTGCTCGAACACACGCAGGAACACCTGATCGATATTCGCGCGGCGCTGGATCACCCACCAGAAATGACGCATCCATGACCGAACTCGCATTGTTGATCTTGGGCGTGGTGGCGGGCATCTTTTCGGGGATGTTCGGCATCGGCGGCGGCATCGTGATCGTTCCGGTGTTGGCGACGCTGTTCGGGTTCGTGCTGGAGGACGCGCGCGCTATCTCGTTGGCGGCGCTGCTGCTGCCGGTCGCGCTGCTGGCGTGCATCGCCTATTATCGCGCGGGCAAGCTCAAAATTCGGATCGCGGGCTTGGTGGCGCTGGGCTTGGTCACCGGATCGCTGATCGGCGCGCAGATCGCGCTCGGCATTCCCACACGCACGCTGCAATTGATCTACAGCGCGTTTCTGCTGTGGACGGGCTGGCGTTTTATCGAGCCGCGTAAATGGTGGGCGGCGTATCGCGCCACCAGCCCTAGTGAACCCGTGATCCTCGAACAGCGTCAGGACGCGCCCGCCCCGCTGCTGCTGGCG
>JBGSRB010000059.1:0-5238 GCA_041737735.1 Anaerolineae bacterium
GCGTATCTGCATGACATCGCACATCAGGTACGCGGCGGTCAGGTACGAGGGGCTTCACGCAGCCGACAAACGAAAACCGGCAGCCTAGTGGCAACCGGTTTTCGCGAAACCCAATGTTCGGATTGGGTCTTACGCTGCGGGGAGGACAGGATTCGAACCTGCGGCACGTCTTTTGGACGTGCAACCGCTTAGCAGGCGGCCCCGATCGTCCACTCTGGCACCTCCCCAGTTTGTGTGTGTACCGTCCAGCGGAGGGAGTGGGATTCGAACCCACGGTGACGTTGCCGCCACGGTGGTTTTCAAGACCACTGCCTTAAACCGCTCGGCCATCCCTCCGTGTCGTGAGGGGTACTCACACAAGCGCAGTATAACACGCGCGCAAAACGCGGTCAATGTTGGAATTGGCGTCTTTACGAGCGCCCGTAAACCTCTAAGCTTGCGCCCGTGACTTTTGTCGCACCGGATAGATAGATCACGGCTTGGGCGATATCGTCTGGCGTCACCCATTTGCTGGTATCGGCATTGGGCATCGCTTCACGATTTTGCGGCGTATCAATGATGCTAGGCAGCACCCCATTGACCGTAACCTGCTGATCGCGCAGTTCGAGTGCCATCGACTCGACAATGCGCTGCGCAGCGGCTTTAGATGCACTGTAAGCCGCGTGATTGGCTTGTCCTTTGAGCGCAGTGCGTGCCAGGATGACGTTGATAGCGCCGCCACCCTGTTCGACCATGTGCGCCGCCACTTGACCTGTGGTGATGTAAACCGGACGCACATTGAGCGCGTACATGCGATCCAGCACAGCGACATCTGCTTGATGTACGGCATCGCCTGCTTCGTAGCCGCCGACTGTATGCACAAGCACATCGATGCGCCCGAAGTGATCGATCACGCGGGCGAGCAACGCTTTGACTTCAGCCGGATCGCCCAAGTCGGCGGCATCAGCCAGCGTCGGGACAGTGAGTGTTGCTGTCAATGACGCGAGATCGCCACGCTGCCGCGCAATCAACGCCAATGATGCTCCTTGAGCGGCAAACTGCCGCGCCACTGCCGAGCCAACGTTGCCGTTTGCCCCCGTTACCATGACAACTTTATCATTAAAATCGGTCATCGTTGATCCTTCCTAACCCAGTTCCATCAGGCGGACGGATCATAACGATGTTTGCTCAATTCGCCAAAGGTGCTGCCTCATTTGCGCCGACTTCTGAGCGCCTCAACAACACACGCTGCGCGAATGAAGGCTATTCACCCATCAACCCGTTCGCTATAATCCTTCATGAAAGTCCAACCATTTTGGGATTTGTGCTGCATGAGTTCAACCTTAAGCATCTGGCGACGTTTTGATTGGTGGTTGCTGATCCTCGCGGTGCTGCTGACCGTATTCGGCGTCTTGATGATTCGCAGTTCGCTGCTTGACGCTATCGATCCTGATTTAATCAATCGCGTACCTGATCAAATCCGCTTTGCCATCATCGGCATGATCGTGCTGTTCGGTTTAGCGGCGCTTGATTACCGCCTGCTGATGGGTTTGTCGCCGTGGCTCTATGTGCTGATGGTCGTGCTGCTGGTGCTGGTGTTCTTCTTTGGCGTGGAAGGTGACGGCGGTTCGCAAAGCTGGATCAACGTCGGTATTCGCATCCAGCCCGCTGAAATAGCCAAAGTGATCATCATTATCACGTTGGGTTATTTCCTCGCGCGTAATTACGACAAGCTTGACCGCCTTTCGACGATCATCATGTCGTTGGTGCATTTAGGCATTCCCACACTGCTGATTTTGATCCAGCCCGACTTAGGCATGACGATTGTGTTCGGTTTCATGTGGGTGGTGATGATCTGGGGCGCGGGTTTGCGCCTGAAACATATCGGGGCGTTTCTGCTCATCCTCATGATCACACTGCCCGTATCGATTCCTGTGGTGTGGAGCCGCATGGAAGTTTATCAGCGGTCACGCATCACATCGTTTATCTTTCCCGGCACCGACCGCGACGCTTACTACAACATTTTGCAAGCGCAAATCAGCATCGGATCGGGTGGCATGTTCGGCAAGGGGTACGCACAGGGTCCTCAGAACACGGGGCGCTTTTTGCGCGTGCGCCATACCGACTTCATCTATGGCGTGATCGTCGAAGAATTCGGGTTTGTCGGCGGCATGGTCACGATGGTGCTGATCGGCGCGGTGATCTGGCGCATCTTACGCGGTGCGCGCACGGCGATTGATCCATTTGGCAGCTTGATCTGCTATGGCGTGGCGGCATTTATAGCCTTTCAAACCTTTGTTTCCATCGGCATGAACTTAAGTCTGATGCCCGTAACGGGCTTGACTCTGCCGTTTATTAGCTCTGGCGGAACTTCCTTGCTATCCACACTGGCGGGCATCGGCTTGGTGCAAAGTGTGATCATGCGCCGCCGCCGCCTGACCTGATCTTGATTTATTGAAGCCCACAGCATTTTGAGGACACTATGACCGATACCCATCGTGCGCTTGCCGACTTACTGTTTCCACATGGCACCACCACACCCACCGATTGGCTGGCGCAATATCCGCCGCGCGCGCTGCCCGCTGGTGCTTTGGTCACGCGCTTTGCCCCTAGCCCGACTGGTTTTGTGCATATCGGCAGCATCATGACGGCGCTGGTGGCGCGCACAGTCGCCCAACAATCCGGCGGTGCATTCCTGCTTCGCATCGAAGATACCGATAAAAAGCGCCAGCAAGACAAAAGCGTCGAAGAAATCGTTCGCAATTTGATCAACTTCGATCTTATGCCCGATGAAGGGATCGTGCAGGTTGAGCCGACCGAGCGCGAAGTCGGCGACTACGCGCCCTATACCCAGTCAGAGCGCGTGGCGATGTACGAATCCTTCGCTTACGATTTAGTCGCGCGCGGTTTGGCGTATCCCGCATTTGACACGGAAGAAGAACTCGAACGCACGCGCAAATTACAAGAAGCACAACGCGTTAGACCCGGCTACTATGGCGCCTGGGCAAAATGGCGCACAGCGTCATTGGCGGATGTGCAAGCGCGCATCGAGGCAGGCGAACGCCCCGTGATCCGTGTGCGCGCGCCCTATCCCAACGAGACACGCTTCAAAATTAGCGATGTGGTCAAGGGCGACCTTGATCTGCCCGCCAATGATGTCGATGCCGTGATCCTCAAGTCGAACAGCTTGCCGACGTATCATTTTGCGCACGTGGTGGATGACACGCTCATGCGCGTCAACCTGATCACGCGCGGTGACGAATGGCTGCCATCGCTGCCGCTGCATGTGCAGTTGTTTGAGGCGGTGGGGCAGCCGATCCCGCGTTATGCTCACATTGCACCGATTGCTAAACTCGATGGCAGTTCTAAACGTAAACTGAGCAAGCGTAAAGACCCGGAAGCCAACGTCATGTATTTCTACGAAACGGGGTATCCCGTGCAGGCGGTGGCGGAATATTTGCTTAATCTGGTGAACAGCGACTTTTACGAGTGGCGCAAAGCGCATCCGACCACGCCTTACAGCGCGTTTGCGCTCAAACTCGAGTCGATGAACAATTCGAGTGCGCTGTTCGACCTGATTAAACTGAATGACATCAGCAAAGACGTGATCGCCAGCTACAGCGCCGAGCAGGTCTATGAATATGGTCTGGCGTGGGCAGAGGAGCATGATCCGGAATTGGCGCGGATCATGGCAACCGACTTGCCCTATACGTTGGCGGTCTTTAATGTCGAACGTTTCGGCGATGCTCCGCGCAAGGACATTGTCAATTGGTCTGATCTGCGGCGTGCGTGCGGTTTCTTCTGGGATGAAGCCTTCGCCGCTGAAATCGCCACATCTGGTTATCCCCAACCAGAGCGCTTCGATCCGGCGGATGTGGGCGCGGTTCTCGATTATGTGCGCGCCTTCGACCTGACGCGCTCGAAAGATGACTGGCTGACGGAGATGCGTGCGCTCTCTGAGCAACTCGGTTATGCCTCGAACGTGAAGTCATACAAGAAGACGCCCGACGCCTTCAAAGGTCATTTCGGTGATGTTATGATGCTGGTGCGTGTTGCGCTGACGGGACGCACCAATACGCCCGATCTGTATGAGGTTTTGCAGGTTTACGGAACGGCTCGCATCCATGCCCGATTGGATTGGGCAGTGCAGGCGTTGGGACAAAACGCCTAAATTAGCCTTGACCCACCCTCACGCGCATGTTAAACTTCGCTTTAACAGTGGGGGATAGTTCAATGGCAGAACAGCTGATTCTGGATCAGTCAATCTTGGTTCGAGTCCAGGTCCCCCAGTTCATGTGAAGAAAAGCCCAACTGACAAATCAGGCGGGCTTTTTTCTTGCGTGAGCGATGTTCGAATCCAAGCTGGGTGTTTGCGAAAAACAACAACTCTTAATGGAAAATCTATGAAATCTCACGTATCTGCAAAACATTGGATCAGAGTGTTCGCGTCCTGACTCGATGTTGACTACCCTTCACAGCACGTCCGCTAAGTAATTTCAGTGAATCACGAAAGTTGAAGCCAACTTGACAAATGACTTGGCTTGGTTAGGTTATTGGTTACCACGCCAAACGAAACCAAACCAAGTCGAGATCATGATACCTGAATATGCGCTGAATGCGGAAGATGTACGCGGGATGATGCTGGATGTGATGGAAAAACACCTGAGCCTGAAAACTGAAGGCTATCGCAGTACAACGAACGCAACCTTCAACCTGCTGCTGAAAGCGGTGGCGGAAGGCAGTAGTTTGGAGGCGGTGTGCGCCGACAGTTGCGGGGCGATAGCGAGCAACACGCTGCGCGAGCAGGTGAACGCCGCTCTGGAGGTGGCAGATTTGCGCGAGCAAGAAGCGGAGATGAATGCCGCCCTTGCCGCCGCAATACCGAAGGGCATGCCGCGTGGCGGGTTGGAAGTCGCCCTCGATACCCATGATGAACCCTTTTACGGCAAAACCCCGGAACTGCTCACCTACACGTGTAAGTCGCGGGCGAAAGCGGGGACGACGCACTTCTTTCGGATCGCTAGTGCCTATGTCATTTGGCGCGACGTGCGGTTGACGCTGGCCTTGACGTATGTGCTGCCCGAAGATGACCTGCCTGGTGTCGTCGAGCGGTTGTTCCAGCGCTTGGGGCAGTTGGGGTTGCATGCGACGGTGGCGTATCTGGACAAGGGGTTTTGTTCAGGCGCGATTGTGCAGTATTTGCAACGTATCCGTCAGGCAGCGGTGCTGGCCTGTCCCATTCGCGGGAAAAGCGGGGGG
>JBGSRB010000074.1:0-1595 GCA_041737735.1 Anaerolineae bacterium
GCCCGTCGCCCCGGTGACCGGTGGCGGACCTGTGCGCGGCTTCCAATATGGCGGGCATGTCGATGGTTTTGGTGCGAATGCGATCGCGCAGATGCAGCGCTCAGGCATGACGTGGGTCAAGCGGCAAGTGCGCGCATTTCAGGATCACAGCGGCGTGATCAATCAGGCGCACGCCAACGGCTTCCGCATTTTACTCGGCGTCGTCGGTGATCCGGGCAGCGTGAGCGATGATGGTTATCTCGATGCTTATGCTAACTCACTCGCTCAAGCCGCCGCCGCGGGCGCTGATGCGATTGAAGTATGGAATGAACCGAACATCGACCGCGAATGGGCAGCGGGGCAGATCAGCCCTGAACGCTACACGGAAATGCTGCGCCGCGCTTATAACGCGATCAAAGCCGCGAACCCGAATACGATGGTGATCAGCGGCGCGCCTGCTCCGACTGGCTTCTTCGGTGGCTGCACGGGCGCGGGCTGCGATGACCTGCCGTTCCTGCAACGGATGGCGGCAGCGGGCGCGGTCAATTACATGGACTGCATCGGCGCGCATTATAACGAAGGTATTCTGCCGCCGACCGCCACCAGCGGCGATCCGCGTGGATCGTCGGGCTACTATACGCGCTACTTCGGTGGTATGTTGAACACGTATTACAATGCTTTTGGCGGGCGGCGTCCGGTGTGTTGGACGGAATTGGGCTACGTGACGCCCGAAGGTTTCCCGCCGCTGCCGGGTGGTTTCGCATGGGCGCAAAATGTCACGCTGGCACAGCAGGCGCAGTGGTTAGACCAAGCTGTGAGCTTAAGCGCGCAAAGTGGGCGCGTGCGTCTGTTGATCATCTGGAATATCGACTTTAGCAATTATGGCGCTGACCCGATGGCGGGTTACGCGATCATTCGTCCGGGTGGCGCTTGCCCCGCATGTGACGCGCTGGCGAACTGATCAATCAAACAAGGCAAGACGGCGGCGCGCGGGGCGGATCAGTTCGCTTCGCGCGTTCGCTTTATGAGGACTGTGCATGACTCAATCTTGGAATGACTCCCCACCACCTCACGCTGATGACACCGCTGAATTTCAACCCATCGCCCGTAAGCAAAGGGGCGGGTGCGGCTGCTGGATCACGGCTTTTACCACGCTGATTGTGTTCGCCGCGCTGGTGTTGATCGGGCTGCTGCTGCCGCCAATTAGCCTGCTGGATCGGTTGAGCGCGCCGCGTTACGCCGTTTTGAATTCTGACGCGAACACGATCCGCGCAGGATCACTGACGTTTAGCGTAGCAGGCGCAATCCCCGATGATTTTGGCGTCATACTGGAGACAATCGCAGCGCCCGCGCCGATTCCGGCGTCGTTGGCACTTGATGGCTCGGTTTACGCGATTACCACGGAAGGCACAGCGCCGCAAACTATCACGCTGGCGTTCGATCTGCCGCCAGAACGCGCGAACGCGCCGCTTGATCTCTATACACTCAATAACGGCATCTGGACGTTCACGCCGTCGCTGCGGGCGGATGGCACGCTCAGCACCCAGGTGAACGGTGTGCCGCAAGCGGTTGCGCTCATGCAGCCTGCCAGCGCCGATCAGCCGATGGTGCTGGCG
>JBGSRB010000097.1:0-1663 GCA_041737735.1 Anaerolineae bacterium
GTTGCGCCGCGTTCGATGACGTGGGCGGCGGCGGCAAGTCCGACGGGACCTGCGCCGATGATGGCGATGGGTAATTGTGCTTGGCTCATGATTGTTGATCCCTTTTATCGTAAAATTACGATGAAGATAAGCAAAAAAAGACGTTGTTTCAGATCAGATCGCCCACCTGCGCCTTAAACCACGCGAACGCCTGCGAATTCAGGCAGTAGCACACGGCGGGTCCTTCGATGCTGCCGCTGATCAGGTCGGCAGCGCGCAGCACTTTGAGATGCTGCGAAACGGTCGCCTGTGCCAATGGCAGCACATCGACCAGATCACCCGTGATGCACTGCGGGTTATCGCGCAGAAAGCGCACGATCTGCATCCGCGCGGGATGCCCTAACGCCTTCATCATCGCGGCAAGCCGCTGTTCGTCGGCGCTGAGCGCGTAAGTTTTGGGTGGGTGCAGCGTATCCATAATCGTATTTTTACGATAAAGCGGGTATTTTGTCAAGGGGTGAAAATGATCAGCACGGTTCGCGCGATTGATCCTTCGCCCAAAACGCGCCCACGCTTCACGTCGTGCGGATAAACGCGCCCGATCACGACGTTTCGTTGAACTTTCTTCAGGCGCGGGGCAAAAACGCGCCACCCCTGTATAATGTGCGGCATGTTTACGTTCAGCGCCCCCTACTTTTGAGGACAAGATGACACAAGAGAACGAATTACCCCAACTGCGCGCGCAAGTCGATGAGATCAATATGCAGATGCTCGAACTGCTGAGCCGGCGCGCGCAGATCGTCAGTCAGATCGGCAAGGTGCATACCACGATGGGCAGCGCGCATTATGATCCCGCCCGCGAAGCCGAAATGCTGACGCAGCTTGAACAGGCGAACAAGGGTCCCTTTAGCAACGAGACGATCAAGGCGCTGTTCCGCGAGATTTTCCGCGCGTCGCTGGCGCTGGAAGAAGCGCAGGCGCGCACCAAGATCAAGGTGCAGCGTAAAAGCGCCGACGAACGCACCATCATCCGTTTGAACGGCGGCTTTGAGATCGGCAACGGCGATTTCACCGTGATTTCAGGTCCCTGCGCGGTGGAAAGTTATGAGCAAATGGAAGAAACCGCCATCGCCCTGCAAGCGCGCGGCGTGCGCGTGCTGCGCGGGATGGCGTATAAGCCCCGCACATCGCCCTACGATTATCAGGGTATGGGCGAACCCGGCTTGCAGATCGCGCGGCAGGTTGCCGATAAATACGGCATGTTCATCACGTCGGAAATCATGGACGCCAGCCAGATCACGATGTTCATGGATTACGTCGATATTTTCTGGGTGGGCGCGCGCAACATGCAGAACAGCTTCTTGCTCAAGTCGTTGGGCAAGATCAACCGTCCGGTGTTTCTCAAACGCGGCTTAAGCGCCACACTCGAAGAATTCCTGTATGCGGCGGAATACATTGTCGCCAGCGGCAACCCCAACGTGATGCTGATCGAGCGCGGGATTCGCACGTTCGAGAAGTGGACGCGCAACACGCTGGACATCGGCGGCGTCGCGGTATTAAAGCTGGAATCGCATTTGCCCGTGATTGTGGATATTTCGCACAGCGCGGGGCGGCGCGACATCGCCAAGCCGTTAGCGCGCGTGGCGCGTGCCAGCGGCGCGGATGGCTTGATGGTCGAGGTGCA
>JBGSRB010000100.1:0-5800 GCA_041737735.1 Anaerolineae bacterium
CGCACGCTGCGCGTTCGCAGCACCGCAAAGACCGCCGCCGCATCCGTGGACGACACAATCGCGCCCAAGAGCAGCGCGGTGTAAAAATCCAGCCCTAACACGCGCATAGCGAACGCGCCCACCAGCAGCGCCGTGATCAGCACGCCGAGCGTCGCCATCAACAAGCCTTCGCGCAGCACCGGACGCAGCGTGCGCCAATCGGAACTGAAGCCGCCCGAAAACAGGATAAACACGAGCGCAAAGACGCTCAACGCCTGCGCGGTGTTGAGCGTGACGGGCAGTGCCAGCGCTTCCGGGCTGCTGAGCATGCCGATCAGCAGGAAAACGAGCAATGCTGGCACACCCAAACGGGTTGCCAGCTTGCTCATGCCGATGCCGAACAGCAGCAGCAGCGCGACGATCAAGACACCCGTTTCAATGCCGATCATAAGGCGCGCCGCGCGTTAATAAGCGCTGGTTTCGCGCGGGGCGTTGGTCAAAACCGCGCCCAACACGCGCACATTCACCCGTTCTAATGCTTGTCGCGCGCGCGCAGCTTGTTCGCGGCGGGTGCTGCCAATTTTCATGACCAGCAGCACGCCATCGGTTTTCGCACCCAACAGCGCAGCATCCGCCGCCGCCAACACGGGCGCGCTGTCAAACAAGATGTAATTGGCGCGCGCCTTCAACACGCCGATCACTTGATCCATGCGCTGACTGCTCAAGACATCCGATGGCACGGGCGGCAGCACCCCGCTCGGCAGGATGGATAAATTGGCGACTTCGGTCTGAACCAGCGGCGGTTCGCTCATGGCGGCGGGTTCGATCATCATGGTGGTGAGTCCGCGTTCGTTGGCGATGCCCCAAATTTCGTGCTGGGATGGGCGGCGCAAGTCGCCATCGACCAGAATCGTCTTATTGCCCGACTGCGCGAACGTGACCGCCAGATTCGCCAGCGCGCGGCTTTTATCTTCGCCCGTCGTCGTCGCGGTGACGACGAACGCAGTAATCGGCTTTTCGACCGACATAAACATCAAGTTGGTGCGTAACGTGCGGAAGGCTTCCGCCGCCGCCGAACGCGGGTCACTCAGTGTAATCAACTGCGTGGTTGCCATGCGTCGTTTGTACTCCTTATTCGGGGATGATCGCCAGCACGGGCAGTTCCAGCGCGCGCTCGACATCATCGCGGCGGCGCACGATGCTGCTTTCGAGATATTCCAACACGAACACGATCACGCCGCCCAACACCAACCCGATGATCGCGCCCGCAACCGCGGCGATCATTGGGCGCGGGCTGTCTAAGCCGACGGTCGGCTGATCAGGCAGCAGCGCATTCACACGCTGATCCTGAAGTAGGCGCTGGTTATCGAGATTGCGATATTCGACCATCAGCCCACCCCATGCGCGGGCGACACTCGCCGCCATCGCCGGATCGGGTAGTGTGACATCGATCTGAATGGTGAGATTATCGCGGTTCGAGGCGATCTGCGTTTCAGCCAGCAGCGCGCCCGCCAGCAGATCAAGGCGCAGCGCGTCGATCACTTCCTGCGCGCGCTCGGTGCTGTAGAGATAAACTTGATAGGAATTCATCTGGCGCAGCAAGCCATCAGCCAAGCCCAGATCGCTGCGTGACGGCTGCATCAAGACGAACTGCGTTGCGCGATACTGCGGCGTTTGCTGGCTGCTCAGCACATAGGCGCTCAGCGCCGCAATGCCCGCCAACAGCAGCATGATCCACCCGCGCCGCAGCGCGATGCGCCCGTAATCGATCAAACTCATAGGTTGTGTCGCATCCTCTCTCTGTTGGATGTCGGTCATCCGCGAGAAACTGCCCTATTGTAGCGCATCAACGGGCGTGTTATAGGGCAAAATGCGCGCGCTGCTGACGCCGCGTTGACAATCCATCGGTAACGCATGAATATTACGTTAAATTCACCGTAAAATTCATCTTGTCTTTATGTGACGGGCTTATGCTGCTGACATTGTTTAGATAAAACGTGATCATCACGCCAAGAAATGGATTCGATCCAATGAATTCCGTGTCTGCCGACCGCTCGACTAATGGCTATCATAAGGATGACGACACGCTGATGCAGATGCAGGTCAAGCTGGTGTCAGAGGATTTTCTGCGCGCGTTTGAACTGGGCTTGCCGCCCGTTGATATTCCGGCGATTGAAGCCGCTACCAAGCAAATTCTGGAAGCGGTGGGCGAAGACCCGCACCGCGAAGGCTTGCAGAAAACGCCGAACCGCGTCGCGCGTGCGTATGAAGAACTGCTGAGTGGGTATCGGACTGACCCGGCGAAGCTGATCAACGGCGCGCTGTTCGATGTTGAATACAGCGACATGGTGATCGTGCGCGATGTTGAATTTGCATCGCTGTGCGAGCATCACATGCTGCCGTTTTACGGGCATGTGCATATCGCGTACATTCCCAGTAACAAAGTGGTGGGCTTGTCGAAGCTGCCGCGCATCGTCGATATGTTCGCGCGCCGCTTGCAGGTGCAAGAACGCATGACGCGCCAGATTGCCGACTTCATCAACGAAGTGCTGCAACCGCAAGGCGTGGCGGTGGTGGCGGAAGGCGTGCATATGTGTTCGATGATCCGTGGGGTCGAGAAGCACGACTCCAGCATGACCACTAGCGCGATGCTCGGCACTTTCCGCGATGATTACGCCACACGTACGGAATTTCTCGCGCATCTGGCGCGCCCGAACGCGCAGCGCCGCTAAAGATCGTTACAGGGCGACTCAGTGAGTCGCCCCTTCACAACCTTCCCCTAGTCGGACAAACCCAACCCTGAGAACCCGCCGATGTCGATCTGCGGCGGCGTGATCGCACGTTCGATCAGCAGTGGCGCGGAGTCGGCATCGTCGGTCACGTTGACGGGCAGCTCATAGTAGACATCATCGAGAAAGCACAGCGTTTCGCGCTCGTCTTCGCAGAAATAGGTCTGCACATGCACATACAGCACCGCATCACCCGCACTTAACGTCAGTGGCACGCTGATCTCGTTCGCGCGGAATGACTGATTGAGCGTCGCGGGCGTAATCACGCCGTCCTCAGACGCGATATCAATCTGCGACGGCGCATCCGGGTTAATCTTGTAACCCTCCTCAAGCTGCAAGCGGATGATGAGCGCGCCCTCACCCGCGCTGACGGTTTGCGCCTCTAGCGCGATCGCGCTGACCTGATCGACGTTGGTCACACCGATCACGGTGGTGCGTGTGCCGATCAGCAGGGTTTCGGGGTTGGCAAACTGGATCGTTTGCACGCTGTTGGTGGCGAGATCAATCACACGGATGGCGTGATTGTTGGTATCAGCGACGAACAAAAGTCCATCGGCATAGCTGATGCCGCCCGGCTCATAAAACGCGGCGTCCACGCCGATGCCATCGACAAAACCGCCGTCGCTGCTGCCGTAGAGTGTTTGCGTGCTGTTGGTTGCGGGGTCAAGCGCCTTGATGCGATTGTTGTAGGTGTCCGCGATCAAGACCACACCCTCCGCGCCACCGGTGACGCTCAACGGATGCTGCAAACGCGACTCACCGACGACGCCATCGACATCGCCATAATCGAACAGGTTATTGTCGAGCGTTCCCGACACGGTGTAGACGCGATCTTCGGCAAAGTCCGCCGCGCGAATGGTGCTGGATTCACTGTCCGCGAAGTACAGCACGCCATCACGGTAAAACAAGCCCGACGGTTGCGCTAATTCGCTGTCGCGCAGCGTCCCGTTAAGCGCCGACTCGCGCCCGTTGCCAATCACGACACCGACAGTTTGCTCCGCGAGATCGAGCGACCAGATTTGATGCGAACCCGCCATCGCAATATAAAGCGTGTCGCCGTCACCAAACGTGACATCCCACGGGCTGCGTAAGTTGGTGGTTAGCGCGGGCAAGCGTTCACCCACCGCAAAGCTTTGAAAAGCATTCGCGCCCGTTCCCGCGACGGTGGACACCGTTCCCGTCGCCAGATCGATCACGCGGATCGCATGATTTTCCGTGTCTGCCACATAAAGCAGATCGCCGCGCACGGCTAACCCGTGCGGCTTATTGAATTGTGCATCACTCAGCGCGCCATCGACGAAACCGCGCGCGCTCGTGCCGATCACCTGCTGCACTTCGTACGTTTCGAGATCGGTCACGATGATGCGGTGATGATTGGTATCACTGATGAACAAGCGTCCGCCAGCGGCATCCGCCAGCACTTTGCCGGGAAACGCTAACAAGTTCGCCGGACGATCCGCGCCTTCGGGCGTCAATTCCAGCGGCGTGCGATCCAGTTCGCCCGTCGAGTCGAAGTATTCGACCATGCCCGTAAGCAAGCGATCGAACGCCTCAAACGGAATCTCACCCGCCTGCCGCGCCAGCACATTCCCCCGCGGATCAATGATCACGAACGTGGGCCACGCCTGCGCGCCGAACTGCCGCCACACGATAAATTGATTGTCGTTGATCACCGGATGTTGCAGTTCGTAGCGCTGCACGATCTGGCGGATGTTTTCGGTTTCGCCTTCATTTTCAAACTTGGCGCTGTGAATACTGATCACCGCCAGCGCATCACCATAGCGTTCCTGCAACTGCTCGATCACAGGGATCATATGAATGCAGTTGATGCAGCCATACGTCCAGAAGTCGAGCAGCACGATCTTGCCGCGCAGGTCTTGCAGCGTCAGCGGCGCGGGAACATTGATCCATTCGACATCCGGGTAAAATTCGGGCGCAGCTAAATCGGGGCTTCCAGCAAAGGGACTCGGTTCAGTCATGGGAGTGGCTCCATCTTGCGCCCCCACAGCGGCGGGCAGCAGGAACAGAAAACAGGCGATTACGGCGAACAGACGCATTGAGAATGGCTCCGACTAAGCGAATGTGTGGTTTCAAGCGTTCACGTTAGCACACAAAGCTTGTGATCAGATGAATGTTTGCGCGGTTTGGGCTGATGAATTTATAGGGTACTATCAATCTATCCCCTTATTTGAGCGACTCGACCTAACCACACATGGAGCAGCCGAATGATTAGACGTTTAATGGGCTTACTGATGTTGTTCGTGGCGCTGTTTCCAGTGGCGGCGCTGATCGTAATCGTGATTGCAGGCGCGCAGGTGATCAACCGCGCCGAAACGGTGGTGGAGACACGGCTAGAGAACTTGAACGAACGCATCGACACCATCAACACGAAGATTGCCGAAGCCAGCACAAATTTTGAGATCGTCGGCAATGTGGCGTCGGCGGTGGCGGGCGTCGCCAACAGCGCTGTTAACGCCATCCGCGACACGTTAAGCGGCATCGCCAACATCCGCATTGGTCCGATTCCGATGCCGGGCATCGTCCCTGATATTCCGGCGTTCAACTTCCGCATCCCCGGCTTGAGTCAGATCGCGCAATTTTTGGAGAATGCGTTTGCTTCACTCAATCAATTGGCACAAGCCATCGCCGGGTTAGGCGTGGTGCAGGAAATTCCCGCCGAAATAGCAGCCATCGTTGCTGAAACCACCAGCCTGATCGACGACATCTTAGACATCTTCGCCCCGTTCGTCAGCGCCTTCATCTTTGTGATCATCGGCGGCGTGGCGTGGCTGGTGGCGTGGTATATCACCTTTGTTTACGATTATCTGGTGCGCGGGTGGGCGCTGCTGCGCGGAAAGCGCCCGCAGATCGCATTCACGCCAGAAAATCAGCCAGCAGCGGCAGCAAGTTCGCCAGCGCCCGCCCGCGATGACTGAGTAGATTTTTCTCGCTCATAGGCAGCGTGGAGAACACGCGATCCTCTCCGGCGGGGATGAACACCGCATCATAGCCGAAGCCGGTATCCCCGACGA
>JBGSRB010000107.1:0-3686 GCA_041737735.1 Anaerolineae bacterium
GACTTCGCTTTCGCTGAAGGCGCCGCTAGTGAAATAGGCGGGTTCGCTCAGCGTCGTTTCATCCACCAGCGTGAAGCCCAACAGCACCCCATTGATCGCGGGTGTGGCGGCGGCGAACGCATCGGTGGCGCCGCGCACCAGCACCACATAGGTGATGCCGTCGCGTTCACTAGTCAGCAAGGCGATCAAGTCCTCGCCCAGATAGACATTTTGCGTCCATGTGAGGGCAGGCAGCGGAATTTCATTGGTTTGCAGCGGGGCGGCGCTGCCCTCATTCAGCTCAGGCGCGATCTGGTCGAGCAAGCCGCTCAGGTCGCTGCCTTCGACTGACGCCGCATACAGGTTGATGGCGCTATCGGGCGAGACAAAATGCGCCAACGTGTCACTTGATTCATCCGTCCATCCGTTCGGGCGCTCGACGAGGAAGCGTCCATCGGTGAAGGTGCTGTCGCTTTGCGCGGCAGCGCCCACAGTGATCAGCAGGGCGAGAACAAGTAAAACTGCTGCTTTCACGGCATATCCTTAATGACTGTTGAAACAATCTAGGCAGTATACCCAATCCGTGTTGGGCTGTGAAGGATAAAGCGATGTATCGCTCCATTGGGGCAAACGCGGTAAGCTATAATCACACCAGCGGCGAAGGCACCCTGAGGTCAAACACATGACGCAGAAAAATGCACATCTGGCGTGGGTCACCGGCTACACCCAACGCAGCGCGGGCGAGATTCCCGGCACCTATATCGCCAATTATCGCCTGAGCGAGCTGGTCAATCGCGGCTTCATCACGGCGGCGGAAGGGCGCGGCTTGTTGATCGACAGCGGCTTGGTCGATCTGTTCTGGCAGGTGATGTGGGCGGACGATTACGAGCTGCCCGATGAAGAATTGGCGCAGCGCGTCGATGATGTGCAGGGTTATGTCGTCCTCATGCACGGCTGGACGGGCAATCACCTGATTTTCGAGAGCATCCCCGGTCTGGTCGTGACCGGAAATCGGCGCTTGATCTCGATCTCGGTCGATCACAATGGCTTTGGCGAGTCGCGCTTTGTCGAGAACACGCCCGCGCTCGAACGATGCAGCCCGCCCGCCACAATGCGCGTGGTCGAACGGCTGCTCGACATTCTCAAGCTGCGGCGGCAGGCGGGACAATCCAACGTCAAAGTGGTGAATTTCGTCGGGCATTCGATGGGCGGCGCAGCGCTGTTCTACCTCAATCCGATCAACTGGCGTTTTGCTGAAGAAACGCGCTTAGCACTCGCGCCCGCCCTCTTGATGGATGATGAAGTCAAACGCATCTTCTTCACGGGCATCGGCATCGGCATCAGCATCGTCAATCGGCTGCACGTGTTCGAGATCGTCGAGCGCGCCATCAAGCCCAACATGATCGAAGCTGTGTGCGCGGGCGCGAGTGGATTTGTGCGCCGCCTGCACGATTATCAATATGGACAAACCGCGCGCGGCACGATTGCCTCAACTTTTATGGCGATGGGCTTGCTCAATAACCGCGAGATTCCGCGCCGTTGGGATTTATTCCGTGTGATGCTGGGTCATCGTGATACGCTGGTCGGCTTAGTCCCGATGATGGACATGCTCAGCCGTATGGAATTTCCAGCGGCGAATATGCGCGTGGTGGCGGGTTCGCATTATATGTTCAGTGTGGGACCCGAAGCGGTGTATCAACACGCGCAAAATCGTGAGTTGGTGGTGCGCGATATTCTCGACCTGCACGACCGCGCTTTCGCTTTGCAGCGCACGGGCTATCTGGTGGGGTGAAAATGATGTTCAGGAAAATGGCTTTGCAAAATTTCAAATCGTGGAAAAATACTAATGATATACGCTTAGCGCCACTCACCATGTTGTTTGGGGCAAACAGCTCAGGTAAATCAAGCCTACTACAATCTATATTGTTGATGAAGCAAACCGTTGAGTCAACGGATCGCCGTTTAGTGCTTCGCACCCAAGCCGAACCCGATGGCATTATTGATTTAGGTACACTTCGTGAGATCATCCACAATAATGGGGACACAATACGCTTGGAATTTGAGTGGCAACCACCGCAAGATGAAAATGACACAGGTCAACGATTGATCAATTTCAGCACGCAAGTCAAAGCAACTGGTGATGCGATTTTTGTCGAAAATTTCAATTATTTGGGAGATGGACGTTCTGTTGGTATGAGCCGTTCTGAAAATGACTCTTACAAAGTGAATTTAACAGACCGCGACGGTAATCCTATCAAGCGCGCTCGTCGTGGGCAACCACGCGCTATACCCTATCCGATCAAAGCGTATGATTTTCCGAGTGAAGCTAGCGCTCAATTCGGGCAGAGAGACGCACAGATTCTGAGTGACTTCGCTTTGGCGCTCGAACAACAATTTGAACGAACACGCTATTTGGGTCCGCTGCGTGAACCACCTCAGCGTGTTTACAACTGGGGTGGCGAACGCCCACAGGATGTGGGTCGGCGCGGAGAATTGGCGATAGCTGCCTATTTAGCGATGTTAGATCATGAAAAAGACATGAAACAGCGCGAACGTGGCAATTCACCTGCTGCGCGTGTGCGTTACTGGTTTAATGAAATACACTTACTTAACCAACTTGAAGTTACCCCCATTCGTAAAGGCGGGGTGCAATATGAGGTCAAAGTTCGGCGCGAGAACAGCAGCGCTGAAGTTTTATTAACTGACGTTGGTTTCGGCGTGTCGCAGGTTCTACCCATCATTGTGTTGTGTTATTATGTGGAACCGGGAACAACTATTCTTCTAGAACAACCTGAATTACATTTACACCCTGCTGTGCAAAGCGCATTGGCTGATGTATTCATGGACGTAATTCAAAATCGTGGTGTGCAGTTGATCATTGAAAGTCATAGTGAACATCTGCTGCGGCGTGTGCAGCGGCGCATTGCTGAAGGAAGTTTTAGTAGTGAACAATCAGCTCTGTATTTTTGCGCTTATGATGCCCAACAGTCTTATTCAACCATCCAAGAATTGGAATTGAATCTGTTCGGTGAAATTATGAATTGGCCCGTTGATTTCTTCGGTGATGCGCTTGGTGAAGCGCTAGAAACGCGCAAAGCAGCCCTGCATCGCATGAAAGCCAATGGTTCATGAGTGTTGATCTCATCCTTGATACCAACATTTTGATCATGGCTGATGGCAATCAATCATCGCAAGCATCGATTGATTGCCAGTTGGCGTGTATAGCTTTAATCGAAAGCGTTAAAAATGGTGATGCGCGTCTCGTTCTTGATAATCAAGATTTCGTTTTGAATGAATACAAGCAAAATTTTAGGGCAAGTGGACAAATAAACGGCGAGTTTTTAATATGGCTTTTGTCGTCGATCTATGATCAAAGATTTTTTGCACTTATAGAGTCGCCTAGCAATGTGAATGTTCTTGACCATTTTCCGTCTACTGACGATTTTGGAGCCTTTGACCCTTCAGATCGTAAATGGATCGCATTAGCCTGTGCATACGCTGAACAAAACGATGGATACATCGCGGAAATTATGCAAGCCGCCGATAGCAAATGGTGCAACTTTTGTAAGGCATTTGTTGATCATGGAATTTTATGCACATTTTTGTGTGGGTTATGTGCCGAACAAGCACTTTGCGATTAAGCATGTGGTCGGCACCTTAGCCCATTATAAATTTACCCCAACGCCGCGACAATCTCCGCTGTGGTA
>JBGSRB010000417.1:0-2375 GCA_041737735.1 Anaerolineae bacterium
GTCGCCCTGAATACGGTGATTCAGCTACACCGCGCTGGCTTCGTCCACCAGATTGCGCTCGGCGTCCTGATACAGCTGCGTGCGCATTTCGGGGTCGCCTTCCGACGCCGCTGCTTCGATCAGGCTGTCATACTCGGCGCTGCGCCATGAGTGGCGACCCGTCGAGACGAACACGCCCAGCATATTGCTCGGATCAAGGTAGTCCATGCCGTAAGACACCGCGCCGAAGGCGATCCCGGTGGGGCGCGCCAACAACTGCGACATATAGGTGCTAAATTCCAAGTTGTTGACGGTGATTTCGACGCCCAAGCACTGGCTGATCGAGGCTGCCGCCGCCACAAACCACGCTTGAATCGCTTCCGATTCGCCGCGCAGCTTCAGTTCTTGCGCGGGGAAGCCTTCACCGCCGGGGTAGCCCGCATCCGCGAGAAGCTGCTGAGCTGCGGCGCAGTCAAACGCTTGAATGTCGCGCAGGTTGCCCGCAGTATCCGCCGCCGGGAAGCCGGGCGCAAGGAACGAATATGCCGGAACTGCCAAGCGCGCGCCGATCACATTTTCGACAATCGCTTCACGATCCAGCGCTTTGGCGAACGCCAAACGCACGTTCACATCGTCAAACGGCGCGGTGAAGGTGTCGAAGAACAGATAGTCGGTGCGGAAGTCACCCGAATTGGGCAGATAGTTATCATTCAACTGCGGATCGCTGTTGATGATCTCGAAGTCAGCAGGGCTGATCGTCGTGTAGTTCACGCGATCCACATCGTAATTCTGGAACGCCAAGAAGCTACCGTTGAGCATGTCGCCATAGATGCCGCGAATTTCGCGCAGCAGCGGCGGACGATACCCGTTGTAGGTCGGGTTGGCGGTCAGCACGAGGCGTTCGCCGGGGACAAATTCGCTGAGGATGAAGGGTCCCGATGAAACGCTGGTCGCGGGGTCGAGCAGATAGCTGGGTCCGAATTCTGCCAGCGCCGCCGCTTGCATGGGGGGCCAGAAGTAGAACATGCTGGGCAGGAAGGCGTAAACGCCCGTCGCGGTCACTTCAAACGTCAGATCGTCTACCGCGCGGATGCCAACTTCTTCCACGGGAATTTCGCCCGCAGCCGCTTCCGACCAGCCTTCAACCCAACCTTGCCACATCCAGACAAAGTCGTAAGCGTTCGCCGGATCGACCATGAAGCGATAGCTGGCGGCGTAATCTTCGGCGGTCAAAGGCGTGCCGTCGCTCCACACCTGATCGGGGCGCAGGTAGAAGCGCCATGTCACGCCGTCTTCCAACACTTCCCAACTTTCCGCCGCGGCGGGGATCAAGTTGAGGTTTTCGTCCAGCACGACGAGCGAGTCGCCAAATTTATCGAAACCGTGCAGCTCGCAGATGCGCTGATAGACGCTGACCGCCGACATCAGCGAGATTTCGCTGCGTCCGGAGTTACACAATTCTTGCCACACCTGCTGCTCATAGGGCGCAGCATCTTCCGGCAGCGGACGCCCATAAACATCGACGTTCGCATCTTGGGCGAACAACGCGGGCGCGCTCAACGCCAGCAGCGCGATCACCAACAGCCAAGTAAATAGTCGCTTCATGGTTACTCCAGCCTCCAAAACTTTATTAAGCGGTCTTAAATTAGACCGCAAAACACACGGGGATAAAGGATGTTCGATTTACGACGCCACCGATGCAAAGCGCGCCAGCTTGAACAGATCAAGATTGTGTTCGGTTGCGCCGTCGAACGCCAGATCACAGCAGATGCGCCCCAACAAGGTGCTGAACTTGAAGCCATGACCGGAACAGCATGACGCGATCACGACGTGGGCATGTTCGGGGTGCGTGTCGAGAATGAAATGCTCGTCGGGCGTCATGGTGTAGAGGCACACGCGCGCCTGCTTGAACGCCGCCGCCGCGCCGGGCAAATGCTGATCCGCGAAGGTGCGCATGAGATCGACCATGCTCAAGTCGGGTTCGCGGCTGCCGCTGTCGAGATCGAAATCAGGTCCGCCGTGATACGCCAGCTTGACGCCGGAGCCGTCAATCGACGGAATGCCATACAGTGCGTGACCATATTCCGCGTTCAAGTGCCAGATATACAGTGGAAAGCCATCCATCGGGAAGGCGGGATCGGAGTCGAAGTAAATTTCCTGCGTGCGAATCGGGTTCAGCGGCAGATCGACGCCCGTTTGCGCCAGCAAGCGTTTCTGCCACGCGCCTGCCGCGACGATCAATTTAGCGGCGCTGTACGTGCCACCGTCGGTGGTGGTCACAGTAACGCTGTCGCTGTGCAGCTTGATATCGATTACGGGCGTGTTCGCCATGACGACCGCGCCCAGTTCTTCCGCGCGGCGCACGTGGGCGCGCACCGCCCGTGATGCGCGCAGCG
>JBGSRB010000269.1:0-1546 GCA_041737735.1 Anaerolineae bacterium
ATCTGGCGTGTCCGAAGCGGCGGTGCTGACGATGAACAACATCGTGCGCGCGGAAAGCGGGCGCGTGGGCGGCTTACGCATCGACGACGCGATCATCGCTTATGTGCGCCGCAAGTATAACCTGACCATCGGACAGCCGACCGCCGAGTCGGTCAAGATTCAGGTGGGCGCGGCGGTTAATCTGCCCGAAGAACTGACGATGGAACTGCAAGGACGCGATAACGTTAGCGGGTTGCCACGCACGATCACGATCAGCACAGGCGAGATCGTCGAAGCGATTGCCGAGCCGCTGCACGAGATCGCGATTGTCGCGCGCGGCGTGCTGAGCAATACGCCGCCCGAACTCGCCTCCGACATCATTGATCGCGGCATCGTGCTGACGGGCGGCGGCGGTTTGCTGCGCGGCTTGGATCAATTCCTCACGCGCGAAACGGGCGTGCCAGTCTACCGCGCCGACAACGCCATGATCGCGGTGGCGGTTGGCACGGGGCGCGCGCTCAACGATCCGGCGATTCTGCGCCGCATCACGCAGGAAGTGCGCTCATAAACGGGTCGCAATAAGTGTAATCACGCTTTTTAGGGGAGGTAGTACGTCATCCGTTGCAGATGAATCACCGGATCGATGTACTGCACATGCACATCCTCCGGCACTTTCAGATTGATCGGCGCGTAATTGAGGATGGCGCGCACGCCTGACGCGATCAACGTGTCGGCGACGGCTTGCGCGCTTTCGGCTGGCACGGCGATCATGGCGATCTTGATGTTGTTCTCCGTGATCACCTGCTGTAAGTGATCCATCGGGTGAACCGTGAAGCCGCCCGTTTTCTTGCCGACCTTCTCCGCCGCGAGATCGAACACATGCGTGATGTGAAAGCCGCGCTCGGTAAAGCCGCGATAGCGCGCCACTGCACTGCCCAGATCGCCCGCGCCCACCAGCGCCACTTCCCACTCGCGCTCAACTTTCAGCACTTGGCGCAGTTGTTCGCGCAGAAACGCGATCTTGTAACCGGTTCCCTGCTTGCCGAAGCCGCCGAAATGTGACAGGTCTTTACGAATCTGCGCCGAACTGATGCCCAAGTGTCTGCCCAGTTCGTGCGATGATGTCACTTCCTGCCCTTCCTGCGCCAACCGCTCTAAAGCGCGCAGATACACGGGCAAACGGCTGATCACAATATCGGGTATTGTCGATGCCATAAACGCGGCGCTCCCTGACCACTGCGCGAGATTGTGAAATAAGACTCGTGAATGTTACCATTTCGTCACGTTGGTTGCTAGAGAACATTTAACACAACGTTGCTCATCTGCACCCCTATAACCTTGCCCATGCGTATAGATAATAGACAAGAGTTTAATTCAGCGTTCACGTTCGTGCGCTATCATACACCTATGATCATCAATTTGAGTGCAAATCACTATGTCTGTTAGGCGTTCAATCATCGTGTTGATTCTGGTCACGCTGGCGCTGCCCGTCGTGATCTTTGCCGCGCAACTGCGCCAACCCGACGCGCAAAGTGTTCCGTCGGCTGATCAACTTCAGCAGCACACG
>JBGSRB010000275.1:0-1764 GCA_041737735.1 Anaerolineae bacterium
GGGGAACGGCGCGGTTGATTGGGTCGTTGAATGCGCTGATCAATCATGCGGGGTTACGCCTCATCCGCGGCGGCAAGGCGGGCGGCATACTGGCGCTGATAGAAATCGAGATATTCGCCCGTTTTGATCTTGCGCCACCACCACTCATTCGCGAGATACCACTGAACGGTCGCGGTCAGCGCCGCCTCAAAGGTGTGTTCGTGCGTCCAGCCGAGTGAACGGGCGCGTTCGCTGGTCATGGCGTAGCGCAGATCATGCCCTTCGCGATCCGGCACGCTTTTCACGAGCGATTCGGGCTTGTTCATCGCTTGGAGTAGCGCGCGCACCACGTCGATATTGTGGCGCAAGTCCTCACCCGCGAGATTATACGTTTCCCCGCTGACACCCTCATGCAGCGCCAGCGCGATGCCGCGCGCGTGATCATCGACGTACAGCCAGTCGCGCACCTGCATCCCGTCGCCATACAGCGGCAGCGGGCGATCATCGACCGCTTCGGTGATGAAAAACGGCAGCAGCTTTTCGGGATACTGATAGGGTCCAAAGGTGTTGCTGCCGCGCGTGATCACGGTGTCCATGCCGTGGGTTTCGTGATAGGCGCGCACCATCAATTCGCCGCTGGCTTTGGCGGCGCTGTAGGGGTTGCGCGGCGCAATCGGATCGCTTTCGACCGATTCGCCCTGCGGCACTGAGCCGTACACTTCATCGGTGGACACCTGCACGAAGCGCTCGATCCCGTGCTTGCGCCCTTCATCCAGCAGAATGTAGACGCCGATTGCATTGGTGTGCAGAAACGCATCGGCATCGATGATGCTGCGATCCACGTGGCTTTCGGCGGCAAAGTTGACGACAGTGTCAATCGCGTGATGACGCAGCACATGCGCCACCGTTTCGCGGTGGGCGATGTCGCCGCGCTCAAAGCGATAATTCGGCTCATCATGCACGATCAGCAGATTATCGAGATTGCCCGCATAGGTCATTTTGTCGTAAACGATGATGTTGTAGTCAGGATAGCGCTCGACCATATAGCGCACGAATGCGCTGCCGATGAATCCCGCGCCCCCGGTGACGAGAATGTTCTTCATGGGTGTGTTCCTCACTGTCAGCCTAATTGATCTTGCGGCGTGAACAGTGGTTCAGTGTAGCAGATGTTGCGGATGGCAAACAGTCTGTGCCGATTGTCGAAATTATGTCGTGATTTAATGCGCCGTGACCGCTTGCCCCGTATACTCAAGCATAATGCGCCCGTTGTGCGTAAGGATGAGAATGCGATGCCTAAATTCATATGCGCTGTGTGTGCCGCGTTGGTGTGCGCGCTTGCCGCGTGCCAGCCCGAAGCCCCCACCCCCACGCCTGATAATCTGGTGATCTGGGAACGCACGCCCGATACGGTGGTGTTCCGCGCCGATATTGTCGGCAGCGAGTCGGATGTGGTGGCGCGCGGCGCTGTTCCCAACTGCACGATCTATGGGGATAATCGCGTGGTGTATACCAACGAGCAAAGCGGTCAGCAGGTGCAGGTGTTGGAAGATCGCGCCGACGACACCGAGATCGCGCAGTTCATTCAAAATCTGGCTTTTACCGATCTGATCTATGGCTTTGAAGCGGGCTTGCCCGCGCTGGCAACAGCCAATAACGATCCCGTGCCAGTGGTGGAAGTGCTGTATATCAACGTCAACGGGTTGGAACACACGGCTGACTCGTTAGGCGGGTGGGAAGTGGGCATTTTTGGGCGCACGCTGGAACGCTGCAAGGCGTTGAGCGCCG
>JBGSRB010000282.1:0-2028 GCA_041737735.1 Anaerolineae bacterium
GGTGTCCACATCGGCGCGCGAGGCGTCAGCAACACGCGCGAGCTGTGCGCCTGTGGCGGGGGCTGTGCTGTCAAAATAGTTGCCCGAAGTGGGCGCAATCCACTGGTTGTCGATGAACAGATCGAATTGGCGTTCGTGCGCGTTCAGCCAAGCGTCGGCGCTGTCTTGGGCTTCGGGCGCTGCTCCGTAAGTCATGGTGTTGAAAATCTGGGGGATGGTCATGGGGTTTCGTCCCTTGCTTGTAAATAATGGGTTTAACTCAAAACACCTCAACAATTTGTTCGTACAACTCAGGGAGGCGATTCTGTCGCAGGCGAAATTTTGTACCGTGATTATGTCCGCTGCGCGCGTCAAAGTCGATATAGATCGCGCCATCTGCCAACAGTTGGATGAAGTGCGCCGCGTTAAACTGGCTGAGCATCAAACAATGATTGTAATGGAAAAACTCGCGTTTCAACCCGGTAAGCGGATCGGTCTGTGTGCGACGATCCGCCCCGATCAGAAAAACATTCTTTAACTTGGAACCTGCTTTGTAGCCAAGATCATCATAGCCCCAATACGGCTGTGGATTAAGTTCGCCCAATCCAGCACGGACGCGCACACTTTCCAGCCAATCCGCATGGCGTGGGCTGACCTGCTCAGCGTTGAACGAAATTTTGACCATGCGCGCGGCATCATCAAGCACTACTTTGAACCCGCGATCACTGTAACGGGTGGCGTAAATGGTCTGGCGAAAACTCATTTCGTGTTCACTATAGCGCCCGCCCGCTTCCCGATGCGCCCAACCATATGAGGGCAGCAGCATAGCGCTGACAAATTTCAAAGCAGTTGGCGAAGGCTCGATGTGAAACAGCGTGAGCAGCGCGGTTGATTTACGCCGCCATGTTTTCAATTCCCACTCGCCGGAATTGGGCAGCGGCAGGTTATTTTCGGTAATCTCGAGTAAATCTTCAAGCAAATTACCAATTGCCCCGTGATTGCTGCTGCGCGTCGTGTTTTCAATCCATCCGCGCTCGTGAATGGCACGCAAAGCGGCGATCAGTTCCGGCTTAGTATAAATCTTCATCGCTGAACATCACCTTTTGCACGGGCTTGGTTTCGGTCGGTTTCGTCAACGTTTCATCAACCCGGCTTCGTGCCAGATCGCAGTATTCCGGCGAAATGTCGATGCCGATAAATGTGCGTCCGTGTTGTTTAGCGGCGAAGGCGGTCGTGCCTGATCCCATGAACGGATCGAGAATCACCTGCGCGCTGGTGGAGGTAATGCAGCGTGCCGCTAATTCCACCGGAAACGGCGCGGGATGCTCATTTTTCAACTCTTGCGGAATTTCCCACACATCGCCCAGTGCGTTAGCTTTCTCGACCAGTCGAAAATCAGGCTTGGCGATCAGGTAGATGACTTCATAGGTAGGCAGAAAATAACCGGGATTGAAGTTGATGCCGCCCTTGCGCCGCCAGATAATGATCTGGCGCACGGGAAAATCGCTGACAATATCCTGCCGATCTTGCAATAAGCCGTTTTGCACGCGCCACTTATGGTTGTAGAAAATCGCACCATCGGGTGTTAGCAAGCGCAGCATTTCGGCAAGGCAGGCGCGCTGCCACGCGGCATATTCCTCATGGGGAATGTTGTCACCATAATGTGAGTAGCCCTTGACCAGCGCAGCATTTTTCCATTTGCCGCCGCGCCCGTCTTTCATACCGTTGCCCGTCGAATTCTTGAGGTTGTAAGGCGGACTGGTGACAACCAGATTAACACTTGCATCCGGCATTTGCCGCATGACCTCTAAGCTGTCACCGCAAATGATCTGGTTGTGAAAATCGTGCGGATACTGCATATTTGCGCCCCGCTCATCCGTTCGCGTGATGCCTACATCATACCATGCTCACACCGAACATGGGGCGATCCACGCACGGATCGCCCCGCCTACCCAGTTAATCCAACACGCGCGCGGGTAGATCGACCGGCAGCGGCGTGGGCTGCGCGGGCTGGCTGTCGATCGGCACATACGCGCCCGTGCGCGACGC
>JBGSRB010000294.1:0-2130 GCA_041737735.1 Anaerolineae bacterium
ATCTCGTGCGCGGCGGCGCTGACCACTATCGACCTGATCGAGCGGGGCATGATGCAGAATGCCGCTGAACAGGGCGAATACATCATGGAAGCGCTCGAAGAAATGCGCCCGCACCACCCGACCATGCGCCACGCCCGGATCGCGGGCATGGGCTTGATGATTGGCGTTGAATTGGTGTTGGATGAAGCGCGCACGCCCGCGAAAGCGGTTCGCAACGATGTTGAACGGATCGCCATTGATCGCGGCTTGCTGATTCTGGGCGCGGGCGAAAGCTCGATCCGGTTTTGTCCGCCGTTGATGATCGAGCGCGATCTGGTGGATGAAGGCTTGAAGCGCTTCGATCAAGCACTGACGCAGGCGGAACAAGCGGCGGGTCTGGTTTGATTTAGGCTTGCAAACGCGACGCTTTCAGCGCATGATCACGCTGAAATTGGTGTGAAATGAGCAAGGTAAAACAATCTATGCGCTTATGTGCGCTGATGTTGGTATTGCTGGTGGCGCTGACCGCGTGCGACGTGGTCGCGTCTGTGCCGGGCGCTGCTAACCCAAGTGGCGGGGCGATCAATGCGTCGCTGCTCCAAATCGCGCAGTCGCCCGCGGACGTGCTGCGCGCCTACATGAATGCGTGGGGCGCGGGCGATTACGACGCGATGTATGCGCTGCTTAGCCCGCAGAGTCAGGGGCTGACGCCGTTCGTCACGTTTCAATCGATTTATACGCAGGCGGATGAAGCGCTCGATCGGCGCGGTGTGACCGCCACCGTGCAGCGCACCGATGAACAGGGCGACAGCGCTGCTGTGATCTATGATGCGGTGATTGAGTCGAACATCTTCGGCTCGATTGCCGACGAAAATCGCGTGACGCGCTTGGTGCGTGCGCCCGGTGGTGCGTGGCGCATCGCGTGGACGCAGATGGACATCGTGAACGGGTATGCGCCCGGTGCGCGCTTGTCGGTCACGTCGATTCGTCCGCCGCGTGGCAACATTTATGATCGGCGCGGGCAGTTGATGGTTGAGCAGGGCGGCGAAGTGGTCGAAATTTACGTCGCGCGGCAAGATATTCCCGATTTTGACGGCTGTGTACTGCTGCTGGGCGTGCTGCTGCGCCGTACTGAAGTCGAGTTGATCGAGTTGATCAACGGGTATAACGCTGAGACGGTGTTTCCGGTGGGCGATATTGACCGCGAGATTTTCGACGCGCGCGAACCGGAACTCAACGCGCGCTGTGCCATTCGTTCGAACACGCGCGCGACTCGGCGCTACGTCGGGCATGGGATCGCCACGCACTTGATCGGCTATGTGGGCAGCATTCCCGCTGAGGAATTACCAAATTATCAGGAACGCGGCTATACCGTCGATACGCTGATCGGCTTGGCGGGCATCGAAGCGGCGTATGAGGAAGATTTAGCGGGCGCAGCCGAGCGTGTGCTGCAAGTGATCGAGCCGGGTGGCTTGGTCGTGCGTGAGTTGGGCGGATCGGCGGGTTCGGAAGCCTACCCACTGACGCTGACGATTGACCTCAACTTACAATGGACGACAGCGCAAGCGTTGAGCGATGCGTACAATTATGCCAGCGGCAATTGGGGATCGCGCAGTCCCGGCGGCGGCGCGGTGGTGATCGATGTGAACACGGGCGCAATTCTGGCGCTGGCGAGTTATCCATCGTTTGATCCCGGCATTTTCAACCCGGATACGCCGACGTTTTTGGTGGGCAATTATATCGCCAGCTTGCGGAATGATCCCGATCGCCCGTTCTCGAATCGCGCCACGCAGGAACAATATCCGCCGGGGTCGGTGTTCAAAATTGTGACATCGGCGGCGGCGGCGGAAGAACGCTTGTGGCGCGCCGACGAATTGTTCGATTGTCAAACGGAATGGGATGGGCGTCCGTTTGGCGATTCGCGTGACGTGCGCTTCGACTGGCGCGCGACCGAAGTGCTGGAAGAAGCGCGTTATGCCACGGGTAACGTGACGATGAGCGAAGCGCTGACGGCATCGTGCAATCCGTTCTTTTATCAGGCGGGGGCGTTGCTATTTAGCCGCATCGGTCCCACCACCTTGATGGATTATGCGCGGCGCATGGGCTTGGGACAGCGCACGGGTTTAGCGCCAATTGTGCAAGAGGCGACGG
>JBGSRB010000301.1:0-4757 GCA_041737735.1 Anaerolineae bacterium
AGCGCGTTGTCGAGCGATTGTTGCAGCATGTAGCCGATACTGCCCTGCGTATCCGCGACGATCAAATCCAGCGGCACAGTATGCACTTGATCCGCCGCCAGTTCGGAACGGCGCAGGATGTAGCCCACTTGAGGTCCGTTGCCATGCGTGACGATCACGCTCCAGCCCTGCGCGATCATGTCCGCGATGTGGTCGCAGGTTTCGCGCACCGCGTGCCATTGATGCTCGACATCGGGATGTTTGGGGTCTTGGATCAGAGAGTTGCCGCCAATGGCGACGGCTGCCAGTTTACCGACCATGATGCGACTCGCTTGGTGCAAGATTTAGCAGATTCAAGTGAAATTTTTTCCTTTGAAGTGATCTTACACCAAAACGCGCCGCGCTCACGCCTGATCGCTGATCTCAACTCCGAGTGGTGTGGGCAAGCCGTCGATGCTGACGGTATTTTTCTGCCGCTGATAATCGGGCAGCGCGTCTTGTCCTTTGACTTCCCAGTATTTGGCGAGGGTTTCGCGTTCGCCTTGATAATCGAAAAACGGGATGCTGTAGCCGCACGACGTGGACACGCGCTGAATATCCGCGACGATGATCTGGCGCGCGCTCATGTGTGCGGGGAAAGTGTCGATCAACGCCGCCCATGCTTCATCAACGGGCAGGATCGTGCGTCCCGTGCCGTATAAGCGCACGATATTAGGCGCGCCATCAAACGCGCAAAACATAAACGTGATGCGTCCGTTTTCCGCGATGTGGGCGGATGTTTCGTTGCCGCTGCCCGTCAGATCGATGTAGCCGACGCGGTTTTCGCCCAGAATGCGGAAGCTATCCATGCCTTTGGGCGATAAGTTGATGTGTCCATCGGTTGCCAGCGGCGCGGTCGCCACAAAAAAGAGATGTTGCTTGTCGATAAATGCGCGCACCTCATCGGTGATGCCCGGCAGCACTTTACCCATGGTTTATCCTCCTTAGTTGTGACGGGCAGGGCAATCGCAGCGCCCCGCCCGCTGATCGTGGATTGTTTGGCAGACGTTTAGCGCATGGTCAGCGCCATCGCCGCCTTTTGCACATGCAGACGATTTTCCGCTTCATCATAAACCACACTTTGCCGCCCGTCGATCACTTCGTCGGTCACTTCGATGTTGCGATCCGCGGGCAAGCAGTGCATGTAAATCGCGTTTTCCTGCGCCAGCGCCATGCGCCGCGCGTCGGTGATCCAGTCGGTGTATTTCGCGCCGATCTCCGCCGACTCGAACTTGTCTTCGGTGGTCATCCAGCAGCCCCAACTCTTGGGATACAGAATGTCCGCGCCTTTGAAGCCCGCATCGAAATCATGCCCGATCTCGAACGATCCGCCGCTGCGCTTGGCGTTCTCGCGCGCTTGCTCGACAATGTCGGGCATCAGGCTGTATTCTTCGGGATGCGTCAGGCGCACGTTCATGCCATAGCGCGCCATCAGCAGGATCAGGCTTTGCGGCACGCTCAGCGGCTTCTGATAGCTGGACGCATACGCCCAACTGACGTTGATCGTCTTGCCGCGCAGATCGCGCCCGAAATTCTCCATGATCGTCATGAGGTCAGCCAGAATTTGGAACGGGTGATAGACATCGCACTGCATATTCAGCACGGGAACACGGCTGTTCTCCGCCACTTCACGGATGTACTGATTGCCGAACTTCCAATCGCATTGACGAATAGCGATGCCGTCGGTGTAGCGCCCTAAAATCTGCCCGATCTCTTTGGCGGTGTCGCCGTGGCTGATCTGCGTGGTTTCGCTGTCGATAAACTGCGCGTGACCGCCCAACTGCGCCATGCCCGCCTCAAAGCTGGCGCGTGTGCGCGTGCTGGTGAAGAAAAACAGCATCGCCAACACTTTATCGCGCAGGGTGGCGTGCGGTTCGCCCAACGCGCGCTTGCGCTTTAAGTCCCACGCGACATCGAGCAGCGTGTCGATCTCGTCGCGCGTCCAGTCTTGGGTGGTGATCAGGTCACGCCCGCGTAAATCGGTTTGCATGGTGGTGTGTTCTCCTGTGTTGGTGCTAAAGGCTTCAAGATACAAGTCATTTCTATGTTCGGGGTTTCGGTAGAGGCGACAAAATGCGTCGCCCCTACTAAGCGAGCGTTTGCAGCGCCCGCACTTTCAACACGCCGACGAACTCATCAAATTCAATGATGGCGCGCAGTTCGTCGGCTTCGTCAGCGGTCATATTACCCGCCTTACTACGCTCGATCAGTTCATCGGCGCGCGCCTGTGCTGTCGCGGAAACGCGAAAATCGCGGATCAATTCCGGCGTGCTGTGTTCCGCCAGATACGCGACCAATTCTCGATAAACCGATGCAGCACTCATGGTTCAGCCTCTTAAACTACACGCCAATGTCTTAAATCAACCCCGGCAGCAGCGCGTACCATTCGGTCGCGCGCACGACATCATCCAGCGCCACCTGATCGATCACTGTGTGCGCGTGGATTTCGTCGCCGGGTCCAAAGCCGATGCTCGGAATCCCCGCCTTGCCCATCCAGTAGATGCCGTTGGTCGAGAAATCCCACTTGCCCGTCGGCAGCGGATCGCCCCACAACTGCGCGCCCGCCTGCACACCCGCCTGCACCAACGGATGCTCTTCCGGCAGCGCCCACGCGGGGAAAATCTTATCGACCGGAAACACGAACCCCGTATAACTCGGATCATCGTAGAACATGAGCGATGCTTCAATGTCGCTGCGATCACCGATGATCCGGCGGATGCGATCGAGTTCTGCCTGCGGATGTTCGCCAAAGGTCATGCGGCGGTCGATGAAGATCAGCGCTTCGTCGGGAACAGCGTTGATGCTCGGCGTTTTCACGTGCATATCGGTCACGGTAATGCGTCCGTGTCCCAGAAACGGATCGTCGCCCAATTCCGGTTCAAGCTGGCTGATCGCGTCGATGATCGGCAGCAGCTTATAGATCGCGTTATCGCCGAGGAAATTACTGGCGGCGTGCGCGCTTTTGCCCTTCGCCACCACCTGAATCTCGATGCGTCCCTTGTGTCCGCGATAGACCTGCATCTTGGTCGGCTCACCGATTACGACGAAATCGGGGCGGATGCCTTCGGCTTCGACCAGCGCGTGCGGCGCGATGCCGTCGCACCATTCTTCCATGTTACCGAAGAAGTAGGCGGTCACGCCGTCGAGCAAGCCGAGATCACGCGCCAGCGCCAACCCGTAGATCATGCCGGGCGTGCTGCCTTTCTCGTCGCACGCGCCACGCGCGAAAAACACGCCATTTTCTTCTTTGCCCATGAACGGATCCCATTGCCACTCGTCGGGATCGCCAATGCCCACCGTATCGATATGGCTGTCATACAGCAGCTTCTTTTCGCCGTCGCCAATGCGCCCGACGATGTTTCCCATTTGATCGAACCACACCTGATCAAAGCCGAGTTTACGCATCTCGAACGCGGCGCGCTCACCCACCGCGCGAATCTGGCTGTCATAGCTAGGGATGGCGCACAGGTCTTTTAAGAATTGAATGATGTCGTCACGCTGCTGCGCGACCCGTTCCCGAATCTGTTGAAGTTTTGCGGCGTCGGTCATGATAGCTGTGTTTATTCCTTGAATGCGAAGTCGATATACGGATCATTATTTTCTTGGGTGTTGCCCGTTGTGATGATGATCAGGCGCGGATCGGCATTTCTGACGCGCTCGATACGATCATGCGGCATGATGTTTTCCCACTTGGAAAACACCGCGCGGAAGCTGTTATCGCTTTTCTGGATCACGTCGCGCGGCGTCACGTTCGCGTATTGCAGCGCGCGCAGCGCCTCACTCATGGGCGTGACGATGTAAACCGGCGCGGCTGCTCCGCCTTTAGGATCGACCGCGCGCGGACGCGCAACGCCGTCCAACTCGCTTTTGAGAACGGTCGCCAATTCGGTCGCGGCTTTGTAGTAACCTTCAGCATAGCCGCGCTGATACGCCGCTTGTTCGACATTCGCGCCCGGTGCTTTCGACTCATTCGCATAATCTTGCGCCAAACGCGCCCAACGATTGGTCAGCTTACGTAATGCTGCAACCAGTTCTTGCATCGACGCCATCGCTGCGCCTCCTTATCCTTACACCCAGAGATCAACCAGCGCGAACTGTTCGACATCAACCAGCCCGACATCGGTTAGTTTAAGCGCCGGAATCACTTCCAACGCCATGAAACTCATCGCCATAAACGGATCGCTCATCGTGCTGCCGAGCGTTTGCGCCGCCGTGATCAGCGCGTCATACTCGTGCCGCACCTGATCGATGGGCGCTTCGCTCATCAAACCCGCGACAGGCAGCGCCAGCGACGCGATCACACTGTCACCATCGACCGCCACCAAACCGCCGCCGAGCGCGATCACCGCGTCGATGGCGCGCTGCATACTGGTATCGTCCGCGCCGATCACCACCAGATTATGATGATCGTGCGCGACTGAACCCGCAATCGCGCCGCGCTGCAAGCCGAATCCTTTGATAAAACCCGCGCCGATCTTGCCCGATGCGCGATGCCGCTCGATCACGGCGATTTTGAGCAGGTCGCGCGCGGGATCAGCCACGATTTCATCATTGACGATGGTCGCGGGTTCGATCAGGTGGTCGGTCACGACTTGCTCATCCGAGCCGCCGATCACGCGGATGCTGCCGGTGGTTTTGCCGCCCGCTGGCACACGCAGATCGAGATCGCCGCGCGCCGCGTTCATCGAAGCACGGACATCAATGCGGCGCTGCGGCGGTTTTTCCACCAGCACGCGCCC
>JBGSRB010000343.1:0-2161 GCA_041737735.1 Anaerolineae bacterium
CTGTTTAGACTGGGCGCGCGCCAACCCGCACGTCACGCGGATCGCGCTCGAAGTCTACACGGACAACGCGCGCGCGCTGCACCTGTACGAAAAGTTCGGCTTTGTGCGCGAAGGCATCAAGCGGCGCGCGTACATGCGCGCTGGCACGCCCATCGACATGATCATGATGGCGTGGTTGAAGTGAGGGGGAACAAGCGCCCCCTACTTATCGCGCGTGAGCGCAAAGCCGCTCATGAACTGCTTTTGCAGCAGCAAAAAGATGATCAGCGGCGGGATGCTGGCGACGACCGCGGCGAGCATCATGGGTCCATAGCGCGTTTGCGTGTCGCCTGCGATCAGTGTGCGTAAGCCGACCTGCACCACCTGACGTTCCTGCCCGTTGATGATCAGCACGGGCCACAGATAGAAATTCCACACGTAAACGAACTGGATCACCGTCAGCGCGCCAATGGTGTTCCAGCTAATCGGGATCAGCACGCGGATCAAGAATTGCAGCGGGGATGCGCCGTCAAGCTGTGCGGCTTCGCTTAATTCCGCCGGAATGTTGGCGAAGTGCTGGCGGAACAAAAATGCACCCGTCGCGCTGGCGAGAAACGGCACGATCAGCGCGATATAGGTGTTGCCCCACCCTAACGAGTTGACGAAGCGGAACAGCGCCAAAATCAGGATTTCGGTCGGCATCATCAGCGTGATCAGCACAAAGCCGAACACCAGCCACTTGCCCGGAAAGCGGAAATACACGAACGCCAAGCCCGCCAGCAGCGATAACACGACCTTCCCCACCGTGACCGCCACCGCAATAAACATGCTGTTGACCATATAGCCGCTGAGCTGCGCGATGTTAAAGACGACATTCCAGTTATCGGCAAACGAGTTGCCGGGCAAAAAGCGATAGGCGTAAATGTCGCTGTTGGTTTGCGTCGCAACCAGCATCGCATAGAACAGCGGAAAGCCAATCACCCCGCAGGCGATCCACAGCAGCACATGCACATACCAGCGCTTGGGAATCCACGCGGTTAAAGCCGCGCGGCGCGGCACGGCGGTGACACGGGTTGATTCTTGGGGAATGCTCGTCATGGTTTACGCTCCGTAATTCACGCGGTTGCCCGATGTGCGGAATTGCAGCACCGTCAGTCCGATCACCAGCGCGAACAAAATAATCGACTCGGCGGCGGCTTTGCCCAGGTCATTGTTGCGAATGCCGATGTCGTAAACGCGATACATCATCGTGGTGGTGCTGCTCAAGGGTCCGCCCCCCGTGAGATAGTCGATGGTGCCGAAGGTGTCGAAAAAGGCGTAGGTCATGTTGGTGATGACCAGAAAAAATGTGATCGGCGACAACAGCGGAATCACGATGCGGATAAAGCGCTGAAGCACATTCGCGCCGTCGATGCTGGCGGCTTCGAGCAGGTCTTTCGGCACATTCTGCAACCCCGCCAGATAAAACAGAATGTTATAGCCCAACGATTTCCACACGCTGGCGATGATCACCGCCCACGGCGCGACATTCGGATCGTTCAGCCATGCCACGCGCACGCCAAACACGCTGTTGAGCGCATAGTTGATGATGCCGCCGGTCGGGTTGAACAACAGCAGGAAGATCACGCCGGCGACCACGGGCGAGATGGCGTAAGGCCAGATCAGCAGGGTGCGATAGATGCGCGCGCCCTTGATCGGCTGATAAGCAAGCGTGGCGATCAGCAGCGCCAGCACCAGACTAATCACGACGATCATGAGCGAGATAAACATCGTGGTGCCGAACGTATTCAGATAACTGGAATCGTTGGCTAAGCGCGTGAAGTTATCGACGCACACAAAGGCGGTGCGTGGCGCGCCCAGTCGCGTCAGCAGGGTAGAAAGGCGGAAGGTTTCGAGCGATGGATAGTATAAGAACAGCGCCAGAATAATGATCGTCGGCGCAAGCAGCACAATCGGCAGCAGCATACCCTTGAACGCCCCCGATGAGGCTTCGACAGGCAGCGCCGTTGTGCCGCGCAGCAACCGGAAGAACAACCAGCGCACAGGCAGCACTGCCCCGAACACGCCAATCGTGATCAGCAGCGCGCCGAAGATCGCATCTGCCGCCGCGCGTTCTGGCTCGAACATGCAAAAGTTGAGCGGCAGCGTGAACAGCAGCGATCCGACGCTGCCCATCACTGCG
>JBGSRB010000349.1:0-2981 GCA_041737735.1 Anaerolineae bacterium
GGTGTGGGCGCGGCGAGATCGGTCACGCGCTCGATCACGATCACTGGCACGCCGCCCACATCCACGGGACGGCGTTCGTCCGTTTCGAGAAAGCGCTGACGCGGCATGGCGGCAGGTGGTAGCGCTAGGGTATACACGCCATCCAGCGCGCTGATCGTGCGCGTTTCGTTCAGCGTGATCACCTGTGCCGACTCCGCGCGGGCGGGCAGCGTGATTTGTGTCCGTGTTTCGCGCGTGTTCCAAACCACCGTGATCACTTCACCGTCTCTGTTGGTAGTGTCGAACACGCGCGTAAAGCGGATCACGATTGCGTCGTCAGCGCGCACATCATCGATCTCGCCGCGCGCGCTGAACGGATCGGCGAACACATCCGCCAGCAGACGATAAGCGTCCGCCACCGGACGCGCGCTGTTCGGCGTGGGATGCTGCGCGAAGCACACCGCTTCCGCTGGATTGGTGAACATGCCGAAGGCATCGCCCAAGCACGCGCGCCCGCCACGGCACAGATTGCCCGTGTGCGGCGGAAAATCCGTCCCCGGCGGTTGATCGCCGCAGTCGTCATACAGTTGATGATAGAAGATCACATCCGCACCTTCCGCCCACGCATACGCGGCGGATTGCAGCAGGAAAGCCGCCTGTTCTTCAGTCGTGACGTGGCTGGCGGGTGGTTGATCGGTCAGCCAAGCCGGACCCGGATAATCATCCCACACATTCGCGCCCGTTTCCGTCACCCAGATCGGACGCGCGAAGCCAAACGAGATCATGGTCTGGCGCGCGATCAGCGTCAGCCAGCCGGTGCGCCACGCATCACCATAATTATGTACCGCGACGCCATCCATGTACCAGCCGTTCGCCGCTGCATCAACTTCCTGCACATAGATGTTCAGCACACCCGCCAGCCAATTGTCATTGGTAGGATAGAGCAAGCCGCCCAGCAGCACGAACGCCTCAGGATCAGCCTGATGCGCGGCGAGATACGCCACTTTGAGCAAGCGCGCATATTCCGCGACGCCGCCCGACCAGAACAGCGGGTAATCGGGTTCGTTCCAGATTTCCCACGCGCTAACGCCGCGTTCGTCATCCCAACCGCGTTCGCGCGCCAATTCGCCGCCCGGTCGATACCGATTGACCGCCGCGAACACGAACGATGCCCACACATTGCGCGGGTTGATCGTCTTGTCGGGCGCGGGCGTATCCGTGCCATCGGCAAAGATCGGCTGTCCCAACGCGCGGATCGTGTCGCCGCCCGTGATCAGCGTGAGGCGCTCAAATTCAGGGATGCCGAGCAGAATCGCGTTGATCCGCAAACCGAACGCGGTATCCGCTTCGACCAAAGCATCATAAGCTGACCAGTCGAAAGCGTCGGGCGCGGTGGCAACGCGATCCCAATACAGCGCCCAACGATTCCAGCCCGCGCCCAGTGCGAGCGCGCGTTGATAGCGGTTGTCGTCGTGCGGAATGTCGATCCCGCTGATCCACGCGATGCCAAGTCGATCAGCGCGGGTGTAGTCATCATCTTCGGCGGCGGCGGGCGCACAGCATAGCAGCACCAGCAGCAGGGCAAGGCGGGTGATCGTCATAGTCGGTTGTTCGTCATTGAGTCGTTAGCAAATGGCAGCCCTCATGATACCCGTAATTGCGCTACAATCAACCATAAGAGCTAGAAGCAAATAGACGGAATGCCCATGCGTGAAACACAAGGCATCATCGAGCGCGTGCGCCGCGTCAGCGCCACGCATCAACATTTGAGCGTCAGCATCGACGAATCGCTTAGCAACCTGAAGCCGGGACAATCCTTGTTGGCGCGCGTCGAAGGCGGCGCGGGCGGCTATCTGCGCGTGCAGTGGCACCCCGTGATCATCCAGAAGCGCAGCCTGTTGATCGAGCGCCCCAACAGCGAAACCTATTCGCCCGGCACTGTCGTCAGCTTACTCGGCGCGGTGGGACAGCCGTTCAAGTTTCGGCGCACGCTGCGTAATGTGCTGCTGCTGGCTTATGACGCCGAACCCACACCCTTGATCGCCGCCATCCCGCCGTTGATGGCGAATCAAGTCAGCGTCACGCTGCTGCTGTTAGGGCGCGCGCGCGCCTATGACGCGCAGTATTTGCCGCCCGAAGTCGAAGTGATTCGCGGCGATGGCGATGATCTGGCGTGGGCGAATCAGGTCATGACCGTCGGTTGGGCGGATCAAGTGTTCGCGGTGGTCGCGCCCGAAGATGAAACGATGCGCTTCTATCAACTGTGGACGCTGTTCAACGACTTGCGCGCCGATCTGCCGCCCAATTATCTGTGGGGCGTGTTTCGTCCGCCGCTGCCGTGCGGAGTCGGCGCGTGCTGCGCCTGCATGATCCGTCTGAAGGGGAACAACAGCCTCTATGCCTGCACCGACGGACCCGCCGTTGATCTCAGCCATGTGAAGTTGATCTGACGCTGCGGCGTCAGCCAGTAGAGGAAGACACCTTATGCCTAAACGTATCACGCGGGTTGGCAAGCGCACCTTGGTGATCGATACGCCCGTGATGAACGCCGCTGGCACGCTTGGTTTTGGCGATGAATACCGCGATCTGGTGGATCTGGGCGCGTTAGGCGCGTTCGTGACTAACCCGATCACATTCGGCGCGTGGAGTCCCGCGGGGGGAACGCGCGTCGTGCCGCTGGATGGGGGCGTGCTGGTGCATACCGGCTTGCCCAATCCGGGCGCGCGCGCGGTCATCGATCAGCATCTCGGTGCGTGGGAACGCATGGGCGTCCCCGTGATCGCGCATGTCGTCATCAACCAGATCGAAGATATGCGCGGCTGCATCGGCTTGCTTGATCGCGTCGAAGCGGTCGAAGCGCTCGAACTCGGCTTAGCCGACGACATCAGCGCCGCCGAAGCCCAATGGTATGTCAACGCGGCGAAGCAGCGCGCCGAAAAACCCGTGATCGCGCGGATGCCTTTCGGCGTGCAGCTTGAGGTGATTCGCGCCGTCATCGACGG
>JBGSRB010000364.1:0-6885 GCA_041737735.1 Anaerolineae bacterium
CCTGCCGCATCAGCGCCCCGCGATTCGTGCGCGCGCGCAACCGATCACGCTACGCCAACAGCCACGCGAGCGCGGCGGCTTCATCGGTAAATGTTTCACGCGAGCGCGTGGGCGACAGCACCTTGTCGATCAGCAGTTCGATGTTTTGCGCCGACTCGCCCGGATCGAGCAGCAGCGCGGTTTTACCCGGCACATCGGGGCGAAACTGCGCCAGTTGACGCGCGCGCATCATCGCCTGTGCGCTGAGGATGTTGTCCGGCTGGTGAATATCGATCAGCAGCAGCAGCGGCGTATTGTTATCCCAAGTTTCAAATAGATCGTGCATATCGACAAACCACTGATCGGCGGTCGCGTGACCGGTCGATGCAAAGCGAAAGCACACGACTTGACCATCAGCCAGCGTTTCCCGTTGATACCCATGCGGTTGCGTCATGATCACGTTCCTCCACAGTTTAGGCGAGTTGATGAGACACGTTTATACGGCACTTCCCCTGATTATACGCGAAGTCGCGCAGGTTCTCATGAACACCTCATGCGCGGAAGCGCCAACGGGCGTAATCAACAGCGGGGTGAGCGCGTCAATACAACAAGTATTCATACAGTGGAGTTAGAAGCGCATGAGCCGATTGTTCCCCGTTGTACTGCTGATCAGCCTAATGATCGCGGGTTGTTCACAGATCGAGTCGATTACCACGACCGTGATCGCCCCCACCCTTTCCGCCCAAGCGCCTGCTAATTTGAATATCCCGCCTGCCACGACCGAAGCTGACGCGACGGCGGTTGTGCGCCCCGACTGGCACAACATCACGCTGATCGACGCGCGCACAGGTGCGAGTTTCACATTTGCCGATTTCAGCGGGCGCACCGTGTGGGTCGAACCAATGGCGACGTGGTGTACCAACTGCCGCGCGCAAATGCGCCAAGTGATCGAGGCGCAGCGCACGCTGAATGATGATAATTTCGTGTTCATTTCGCTGAGCGTGGCGGAAAATGTGAGCAATGAAGCGCTCGCCGCTTATGCCGATCGTGAAGGCTTCGACTGGGCGTTCGCCCTCACGCCGCCGGAACTGCTGCAAGCACTGACGGAGCAATTCGGGCGCGCGGTGATCACACCACCGTCAACGCCGCACTTCATCATCAGCCCGAACGGGATCACCAGCCCGCTGTCCACAGGATCGCATAATGCCGCCGAGATCGTCAACATTATGCAACGCGCCAACATCGTCTCATGAGCGAGTTGATTCAGGCATTCGCACTCGGCAACGCGGCGATCTTGACCAACGCCTGCTTACTGCCGCTGTATCCCGGGTTGATCGCGTTTTTGGCGAACAACGCCAACAATGAACGGGCGGCGCGCGTCAACGGCTGGTTGGGCGTGCTGGTGCTGGCGGGCATCTTGACTATGATGCTGCTGATCGGCTTCGTGCTGTATACGCTTCAGCAGTCGTTCGGCGCGGTGTTGAGCGTCATCTTGCCCGCGATTTATCTTGTGGTGATCGTGTTTGGCGTGCTGCTGTTGCTGGATCGCAGCCCGTTTGCGAAGCTGGCGACCGCGCAAGCGCCGATCATGCGGAATCCGTTGGTGACGGCGTATGTGTATGGCTTGCTGTTCGGACCTATGACGCTGCCCTGCACGGGACCGATCATTACCAGCGCGTTCTTGTTGGGCGCGAATGATTCCGGCGCTTTGATGGATGGCTTGCTCTATTTCCTGTTTTTCGGGCTAGGCTTCGGCTGGCCGCTGGTCGTGCTGCCGCTGATCGCTTTGCCTGTGCAGCGGCGCATGGTCAGTTGGTTGGGCGCGCACCACACGCTGTTGAATCGCGCGTCGGGCGTGCTGCTGATCGCGGTGGGCGTGTTCGGCTTCAGCACCGAACTGCTGCCGCAGATGGTCACGAGCATTGAGATCACGCCGACGGCATGGGGCGTGTATTGGCTGGCGGTGGCGCTGCTGATTGGCGCGCTGATCGTGGCGAGTCTGCGCGCGGAACGCCGCGCGGTATAATCAAATCAAGCTGGATAATGTGAGGATGTACCCAACATGACGCAAGACAACAATCAAATGGAAGTGGCGACGCTGGCAGGCGGCTGCTTCTGGTGTTTAGAGGCAGTGTATGATCAACTGCGCGGCGTGGTCGATGTCGTCAGCGGTTACATGGGCGGGCATGTGCAAAACCCGACCTACAGCGCGGTGTGCAATGGCACCACGGGTCACGCGGAAGTCGTGCAGGTGACGTTTGATCCGAGCGTGGTCACGTTTGCCGACCTGCTCAATGTGTTCTTCACGATCCACGACCCGACGACGCTCAATCGTCAGGGGAACGACATTGGCACGCAGTATCGCAGCGCAATCTTTTATCACTCGCCTGAGCAACAAGCGACGGCGGAACAGGTGATCGGCGCGGTGACGGATGCGGGCATCTGGTCAAACCCGATTGTAACCGAGATCGTGCCGCTCGAACCGTTCTATGCCGCTGAGGATTATCATCAAGAATACTTCGCCAACAACCCCTATCAGCCCTATTGTCAGGTGGTGGTTGCGCCGAAGGTGTCAAAATTCCGCAGCAAGTTCATCGCGCAGTTGAAGGCGTAAGGTGGATCAGAGGGATGAATTTCATCATTCATCCCTCTGTTGGTTAGCGCGGCGCGAGTTCCGACCAGAAGCCGCCGTCACTGCCCGCGAACTGCGTCAACGCTAACGTGCGCGCGTCGGGCGTGGTGATATAGGTCGTCAGCGAACGGCTGCCCGCAGGTTGGCGCAGCAGATCATAGCCGATTTCCGCTTCGAGCGCGTAACCGAGCGCATCCACCAGATCGAGCGCGCGCCACAGCACGCCAAACCCGCGTTCAGGGACGCGCAAGCCCTCAGGCGGGCTGATTGCAGGTTCCGCCATGCCTTCGACAAACGTATCCGTCCACACTTCCATGCGCCCGTTGCCATACAAGATCGTGATGTGCTGCGTATCAGAAAACCAGATCAGCGCGCCATTCTCGAACGGCTGATACACGGCGAACACCACACGCGGCACCGACGGACACACGCCCTCGACGCCCGCGCCGGGCAACCATTCCGTTGTACACGGGGCGGGTGTCGCGGAGTCGCCAACCGGAATGAAGATCACCGCGCCGACGGGCAGCGCATCGGGATCATCAAGGCAGTTCAACACGGCAAGCTGCGTCACCGTGACTTGATTGCGCACGAAATCTGCCAGTCGATCCCCCGCCCGCACGACATAAGGCACCAAGTTTGCTCCCTGAAAACCCGAACACTCCGCTTGCAGTGGATTGTCGGCAGGCGGGATCACCTGCTGCGGCGGCGGGTTATCCGCAAACGGGATCGCGGGCGTCGCCTCCTGCGCGGAAACGGCGATCACGCTGGCAAGCAGCATGATGAACAACACACACGCGCGCTTAAAATCCAGCATGTTTGAGCATCTCCATACAGGCGGGCAGTTCGGCGTCATACTGCGCGGCAAAAGGCGCGTTGCGCGTCGGCTGGCCGCATTCGAGCGCCGCCCACCCGTCATAATTGGCGGCTGTGAGCGCGCCCGCGATCTGAGTAAAGTCGAGCAAGCCCTGACCCGGCAGGCGCCGATTGTGATCCGCGAGATGGACATGCCCAACATCGGCGGCGCGTTCGGTCAGTGCGGTGATTACGTCGCTTTCTTCAAGCGCCATGTGAAACACATCCGCGACGATCCGCACATCGGGATGCTTCAAGCGCCGTGTGATCGCCGCTGCTTGATCAAGGCGATTCAAGAAGGTGGTTTCGTAGCGATTGATCGACTCCAGATAGAGTTGGACGCCAATCGCATAGGCGAAGTCGGATAACGTGCGTAAGTGCATAAACAACATTTCGATTTGCAGCTCGTGCGCGGTTTTCCATGGGGAAAGATCGGGCAGCGCGGGCGCGCCGAAGTGCGGCACGAACACCACGCCCGCCGCGCCGATGTCGTAGGCGGCGCAGATCGCCTGACGAAAGGTGTTCAGCACGCGCTCACGTTCGTAGGGGTCGGACGCCACAAACGATCCGTGATTGCCGAAGTTGACCGCCGCCGCGCGCAAACCGCTTGCGTTCAGCGCGTGGGCGATCTCCGGCACGCGCGCGGGCAGATCAAAGCCCCAGAACTCCATGCCCACAAAGCCAAGTTTCAGCGCACGTTCACAGCGCTCGATCAGTGTGGCGCCGGGCAGCATATCCTCTTGAATCGCCAGCTTGATCGTCATTCATCGCCCTCGCCTGATGCCTGCGCCCACACCGTGCCGATGCCAAAACCGAAGGCGATACCAATCGGGATGCCCAACGCAATATTCTCAGGGAAAAACAGCGTGCCGAACACGATGCCAAGCGCCACGCCTAGCCCCATGCCCATACCGACGTATTGCCTGCGTCTATTCATGTGTAAGCCCCTCATTAGGGTAATGATTCGACCGCGCGATTATACCCGAAAATCGCGCGCAAGCTGTGCGACTTCAGCATAACGGAAACAATCGACCGTGTGATCGTTGACCATGCCCGTTGCTTGCATCATGGCGTAGCAGATGGTCGCGCCAACGAAGCTGAAGCCGCGCTTTTTCAGATCACGGCTGATCGCGCGGCTGATGTCCGTTTCGGCGGGAACATCCGCCAGCGTTTGATGTTGATTTTGGATCGGCGCGCCAGCAACATACGCCCACAAATACGCGCTAAAGCTGCCCTGTTCGGCTTGCAGTTCGAGCAGCGCGCGCGCATTCTTGATCGCGGCGTTGACCTTGAGGCGATTCCGCACGATGCCGGGGTTCGCCAGCAGTTCCGCGATTTTGGCGTCGTCATAGTGCGCGACGATCTGCGGGTCGAAATTGTCGAACGCCGCGCGATACGTGTCGCGCTTGCGTAAAATGGTGATCCAGCTTAAGCCCGCCTGCGCGCCTTCGAGACACAAACGCTCGAATAGCGCATGATCACCCGTCAGCGGCACGCCCCACTCATGATCGTGGTAGCGCACATACAGCGGGTCGGCGGCGTTCACCCAAGCGCAGCGCGTGGGTTCGGTCATGATTTGGTTTACCTTTGCGCTGATGATGGTTAAGTCACGCGGTCGAGAAATTCGATCAGCGGCGGCGCGATCACAACCGCATGGGTGATTAGCGCGCCGTGCGCGGCTTCCGGCACGCGCAGGATCGTTTGTTTGTTGGGCATTGATTCATAGAGCGCTTCGCCCAATGCCAGCGGAATCCCCTGATCGGCTTCGCCATGAATCGACATAACGGGAACGGTGATCGTCGCCACTTGTTCGGGTGTGATGTCGTCGCGCTCGATCAGGTTATTCATCGCGGCGGCGATTTGTTCACCCGTGCGCGCCGCCCATTTCGCACTCCATGTCTCGCGCAGACCGGCGTGCGCGTCGTCCATGCCGATGAACAGCGTCAGGAAAGTGGGCAGCAGCGGATCGGCTCCCATGTTCAACCACGTATCGCGCATCGAGCGATACACGCCTTTAACATCATCGGTATCGACGCCGTTATAGGTGCTGGCGAACACCAGCGCTTGCACGCGCTGAGGATATTTGAGCGCGACGCGGATCGCGGCATAGCCACCCTGAGACATGCCCATGATCACCGCTTGGTCGATGTTCAAGTGATCCATCAAAGCGATGCAGTCGGCGGCGGTGTCATAGAGATCATAAGGCTTGCCGTCCCATTCGGTTTGACCAAAGCTGCGCGCGTCGAAGCGCACACAGCGATAACGCGGAGATAACGCCGCAACCACCGGATCATACATGCTTTGATCGAACAGGAAGCCGTGCATCATCACGATGGGAAAGCCGCTGCCCCCGCTGTCCTCATAGAACAAGCCTTGTCCGTTGATCGGTATAACGGGCATGATCGATCCTCCATAAATTAGAGTAAGTAAGCTTACGCTCATGTTGTGCGGAACAATGCCACCGTGCCGCCAAACGTGATCACGTCGCCATCGCGCAGCAAGCGCCCCTTCTCGGTCACGCTCGTGCTGTTCACCGTCGTGCCGTTCGAGCTGCCGAGATCGTACAGCACCCATGATTCTTCGAGCAATTCGAGCCGTGCGTGCGGGCGCGACACCGACGGGTCTTTGAGCGCGATCTGCCATTCGGCGTTGGGCGTGGCGCGCCCGATGGTCATGCGCGTCATCACCAGCGGGATCGTGCTGCCTTCCTGCGCGCCGTTGGTGATCGTCAGTGTGCCTTTGCCGCCCGCGGCAACCGCCGTGATCAGCGTGGCGGTGTGCTTGAGTGCGTCGGCATCATCGAGCATGGCGTCAAAGATCAACGTTGGCACATACAGGCGAATGGTGTCGCCCGCCACCAACGGATACGGTTCTTCGACGCGCACATCATTGACGAACACGCCGTTGGCGCTGCCCAGATCGTTGATGGTGAACACACCATCGCGGTAGCTGATGACGGCGTGCTGGCGCGAAACATGCTGCTCGCGAATACAAATGTCGTTCATTTCCAACCGCCCAATGCCGACGGTCGCGCCTTCGGCAAGCACCAATTCGTGCGTTTCGTTGGTGTTGGGGTCAATCCACGTAATCTTGGCGATCAGCGTTGGGTTTTGTGTTTGCATGGCGCGTTCGCTTTCCTCACGAGTTAGCTATTTTTATCGTTATCGCCATATTCGCGCAAAAATTCGTCTAAACCATCTCCATCGGGCTGCTGCGTGGTGATCAACCCGCCGAGATCGCGCGCAATCGTGCCGATTGCCTGCGGATCGATCCACGCGAGCGAGTCGATCTGCACAGCGGCAGCGCCCGCTTCGATGTAGTCGCGCGCGTCTTGTGGTGTGTGAATGCCGCCGCAGGCGATCAGCGGAATTTTCACCTGTCGCGCCAACTGCCCCAATAAGCGCAGCACCAGCGGCTTGATG
>JBGSRB010000389.1:0-3901 GCA_041737735.1 Anaerolineae bacterium
CCCGCAGCGTAAGACCCAATCCGAACATTGGGTTTCGCGAAAACCGGTTGCCACTAGGCTGCCGGTTTTCGTTTGTCGGCTGCGTGAAGCCCCTCGTACCTGACCGCCGCGTACCTGATGTGCGATGTCATGCAGATACGCAAACGGCGCGCGCAGGTCTAGCTTGACCTTTCCTGCCGGGTTGACGACAACCCGCTCGACCATCTGCTGTAACAGTTCTTTCTGATCACTGCGTTCAAGCGCATTATACACGATCCCGACCTGGGCGATGATGGTCAGGGCGGTATCGAGATTCGTGATGTGCGTCGCGCTTTGATGCTGTAGTCCCTCCAAACTCGCCCGCAAGGTCTGGCGCCGATCCTGCCATTCGCGCCACACGCTGTCCCAGACTGCCTCCGTGATTTTGCCCGCCGCATACAGCCGCAACGACCGGGCTTTTTCTTCGTCAACCGCTTTGAGCGCGGCTTCCAAGCGCTGCTGCTCATCGGGGCGCAAGTGTCCCAACACTTCAGCCAAATCCTGCGTGTAGTGCGCCCGGATCGCCGGAATGTGGGTGGGATCGACCTGAATGTGGACGAGTTCGTCGGCAATCTGATCGTCGATGGCGCTGCATTGAAAATTGATGCTGCTGCGCGGCACACAGTAGTACGCTGTGCCACCCCCGGAGCGACTGGCATTCGACGTTGATCCCGTCAGCTTGACCAGCCCGCGTTCGTCCCCATAATCGTAGTAGATGAACCCCTTGAGCAAGTAATCATGTTTCCGCCGCACCACCCGATGCTGATGCCGCTGTTCTAGAATCGCCAGACCGCGCTCAAACTCTTCTGTCGTCACGATCGGCTGCCAGGCGCCCCGCACAGTCTTCGGCGGAAGCTGACTGGCTTTACTCGTGAGCCAGCCGGCGTACGCCCAGTTGTGAAAGATCGACGACAGCGTGTTGGTGTTCACCTGCCGCTGACCCCCCGGCTTGACTTCCACAAACGCACGCCCACTCTTGTAGCGATAGCCACGCGCGTGCAGTTCCTCACAGATACCTTCCAAAGTCAGCTGGTCTTGCAAAAGCAGGTCAAAAGCCAGGCGAATGATCGGCGCACGCTCCGGGTCTTGCTCGATCCAGGTCTCGTGACGCCCGTTCAGCTTTTTGGCTTCGCCGCTGACTTTGCCTTCAACGTTGATGTACCCGTCCGGAGCCACGCCACAAAACCCCCCGCTCTGGCGCTTCGCCTGTAAGCCGCCTTTCACGCGAATGCCGAGCAAGGTTGACTCGCGCCGTGCCAGCGTGAAGGAGAGCGCGACGATCACCCGATCATCCGGGTCTTGTGGATCGAGGTCGGGCTGATTGGCAAAGCGCACGGCGACACCAAATTCATGCAGTTCATCAATGGCGCGCAAGGCTTCGGTATCGTTGCGTCCGAAGCGGTCGGCGCGCTCGACGATCACATGCGAGAACTTGCCTAAACGCGCATCCGCCAGTAAGCGCTGGTAGCCCGCGCGGTTCGGCGTTTTTCCGGTCAGCACATCGATGTACTCCGCAAAGACGGGCATGGAGGAGCGTTCCAGCACGTGCTGTTCGATCGTGAATTTCTGGCGCGCGCGCGACATTTCCGGCTTCTGATTTTCGTCGCTGCTCGTGCGTAAGTACACCGCCCAGCCCGGTTGGGGGGAAGCCAGAGTCTGCTTCTTGCGTTTCTCATAGGGCATGGCAAGCAACCTCGTTCATGCGTGCGTCCAGCGCTTAATCGTCGCTCTCACGATACTCGATTTCACGATCTTCCTGTTTTTCCGAGCCCGGTTTGGTCGGGTGGCGCTCCCATTCAGTCGACCGATGCGTGCGGCTGATGATTTCGGCAACTTTGAAGAGGCGTTGCGTCATCGACTCCGGCTCAGAAGCGCTTGTCGGTCGCGCAACTCCCGCTGTCATGCGCACCCTCCTCGCGCCACGCTGTCCGCAGCCTCATGATCGAGCGTGTGCCTCCCAGCGTTCGCGCTGCCAGCGCCCAGAACACCACCCAACCCGTGATCCGCATCCACCGACACCAGCACAAGCGCCGTCCGTTGGTGATCGGTGCTGGATGCACGACTGCCGTTATTGAAGCTGATCGTTTCCGTCTGGAGCATTTCGGACATGCGCTTAATCCTGATCGAACTGACCATAGACTCAGCATAGCGCGAATGGCGATCCAGATCGAGTCAAAGTGATCATTTTGAATGATCACTTTTGATCATTTCGGATGATCACTTTTGATCATTGAAAATGTCACTTGTGACATTTCTCCCTCAAACCGTCGATTCACGCTGGCGGGCAGTTTGTGAGCAGTCGTATAATGAACGCACGTTTACGCAATTCGTTATAGAGATTGAGGACACGGACACCAGATGCCGGAAACGCTCACCCGCGCCCGGCGGAATCAAATTGACGCCATCATCGATTTACTCGACTACGATTTCGCCACCTTCGAAATTGAACACTTTTGTCAACACATCGAACGCTTACACCAACGCCCGATCATCGTCACCCACTGGCGGCTGGCACCGGACCTGTTCGGGATGTGGTTTGCCGGCGCGCAGCGCGACTACATCTTCATCAATGCCAGCCTGCACCCAATCCACCAGACGCACACGCTGCTGCACGAACTGGCGCATCTGTTCCTGAAGCATCGCGGCATCGGGCTGGACGAGGTGAATCTCGATCCTGAACTGGCGGAAGCCTTGCGGCAGCTACTCACGCCCGCACCCACGACCGGACATTTTCGGTCGGCGCAGCGCGTGCTGCTCGAAACGCCCGAAGAAGTTGAGGCGGAACTGTTCGTCATCCTGATCCAGAAGCGTGTGCTGCACGCCCAGCGGATGAATGAGCTGTACGGTCCCGAAGTCACGTCGATAGAGTCGATGCGTCCCTACGTCAATGCGCTCAACTTCAACAGCTAACCGGGCATGAGCCAACAAGGGATCATCATTGGCATCAATCTGCTGTTGTGGGGGCTGCTGGTGCAGCGCTTCGTGCGCGCCTTGTCCGAGCGCAAACTGACAGATGGCGCATCGCTTCAGGCGTGGGGCTTGTTCTTCTGCCTCTATCTGGTGATCGTGCTGACAGTGGATACGGTTGAACAGGCGATCGACGCGCGCTTCGGCGGTCTGCCCGTGACCACGCTGACACGCACGTTGTTCATGTTGGCGGCGGCGCACCTGTTTTATCTGGGGATGCGCCGCACCTACGTCTATCCGCCGCGCGTGCAGCGCTGGTTTGTGCCGCTCAATGGATTGACGGCGCTGGTCTGTGTCGCCGTGTTCCTCCTTTTCGCACCAAATCCCACGATCGCGTCAGCTGATGTAAGCTTGGGTATCAAAGGCGTGCGCGACATCGCAATTGTCGCGTGGACGCTCGTGATCTGCTGGCCGGTTGGGTGGTATTTGTGGCGAAGTGAGACGTTGCGACCGATGAAATTGCACCGAGCGCTTAATCTGTTGTTCTTTGCTGTGCTGCTGATCGTGAGCGTGATCGGCTTGACGCGCACGCTCACGGTCTTTTTTCTTCCCGACTTAGAGCCGACCGTGGCGGCGGTGGACGAGATCAGTAAGGGAATGCTGCTGCTGAGCGTGCTGCTGCTCTTGTTCCCGTTTCGCTGGCTGCTGTCGCTGTCGTATCCGCAGCGCCTGCTGCTTTATTGGCGGTTGCGGCGGGTGGAGCGCGCCTTGAGTCCGGCGGGAGCGCGGCGCACTTCCCGTTGGCTGCGCGCTGACGAACTGGAACTGGCGATCTACCAGCAGGTGGTGGCGCTTCTGGATCGCCTGCCCGTCGCGGACGACACCCCGCCCAAGCGCGCCATCGAGCGGATCGTCAGTCAGCGCCTGCCCTTCGACCCGATGACCTGCTAGCTTGCTGCCGTCCGCTGGAGTGATG
>JBGSRB010000397.1:0-2213 GCA_041737735.1 Anaerolineae bacterium
GGCGCGGTGATCCGCGATGTGTTCACGGCTGATGAGGTCGATGTGATCAAGCTGACGCCCTCGCATCTGGCGCTGGTGCGCGATCTCGACCTGACACAGGCGCGCCGGATCAAGCGCTTGATCGTCGGCGGTGAGGATTTCAAAACCGAACTGGCGCAGACCATCCACCGCATCAGCAACGGACGGATCACGCAGTTCAACGAATATGGCCCCACTGAGGCGACCGTCGCCTGCATGATCCACGCTTACAATCCGCAGCGCGACACGCGCGCATCCGTGCCAATTGGCGCGCCCGCCGCCAACCTGCGCATTTACGTGCTGGATGCCTTCGGGCAGCCGACGCCGCCCGGCATCATCGGGGAACTCTACATCGCGGGCGTGAATGTCGCGCGTGGTTATCTCAACCGTCCCGATTTGACCGCCGAACGCTTCCTTGACGATCCGTTCGTGGCGGGCGCGCGCATGTATCGCACGGGGGATCGCGCGCGTTGGCTCGATTCAGGTCAGCTTGAATTTTTGGGGCGCGTCGATCAACAGGTCAAGGTCGGCGGCGCGCGCATCGAGTTGGGCGAAATCGAAGCGGCGCTCTTGGCGCACCCGCTGATCACGGCAGCGGCGGTCGATGCGCGCGTGATCGGCAATGCGCTAACAGCGCCGCCCGCGCTCGATCTCAAGCGCTGTGTGCGCTGTGGCTTGGCGGCGAATTATCCGGGCGTCACTTTTGATGATGCGGGCGTGTGCAGCGTGTGCCGCGCCTATGATGGCTATAAGGATCGCGCGGCGCAGTATTTTCTGCCCATGTCTGAACTCGAAGCGCGCTTAGCGACGATCCAAGCCGCGAACGATGGCGCGTATGATGTGCTGGCACTGATCAGCGGTGGCAAAGACAGCACCTACATGCTCTATCAACTGGTCGAGCAGGGCTTGCGCGTGCTGGCGTTCACGCTCGATAACGGTTATATCAGTGATGCGGCGAAAGGCAACATCCGCCGCGTGACTGAAGCGCTCGGCGTCGATCATGTGTATGGCACGACGCCCTTCATGAACGCGATTTTTGCCGACAGCCTGCGCCAGTTCGCCAATGTGTGCAACGGTTGCTTCAAAACGCTGTATACGCTGGCGGTCAATACCGCACGCGAACACGGCATCAAGGCGATCATCACTGGTTTATCGCGCGGACAGTTCTTTGAAACCCGCCTGACCGAAGAAGTGTTCACGGCTGATCTCTCGGTTGATCAGATTGACGCGGCGATTGAAGCGCTGCGCGAAGCCTATCACCAGCGCGACGACCTGATCTCGCGTTCGCTGCAAGTCGATGTATTCCGCGCAGGCGCGTTTAGCGATGTCGCGTTCATCGACTTCTATCGGTACTGCGATGTCGATCTGCGCGAGTTGTATACCTTCCTTGAGGCGCGCGGCTTGTGGCAGCGCCCGCCCGACACCGGACGCTCGACCAACTGCCTGATCAACGAAGTGGGCATTTATGTGCATCAACGTCAGCGCGGTTTTCACAATTATGCGCTGCCCTACAGTTGGGATGTGCGCTTGGGACACAAAACACGCGCGGAAGCCGTCAACGAGCTGGACGACGAGATCGATCCGGCGCGGGTGGCGCAAATTCTGCGCGAGATCGGCTATGCTGATCCGCTAGCACACGCGGATGCCGGACGCACCCACCTGATCGCCTATTACAGCGCTGATGCGCCGCTGAGCGCCGATGATCTGCGCGCATGGTTAGCGCAGCGCTTGCCCGACTTGCTGATTCCGGCGCATTTCGTTCAGCTTGACGCGCTGCCGCTGACCGCCAACGGCAAGGTCAACCGCACGGCGCTGCCTGATCCCGATGCGACGGGTGCGATCAGGGCGGACTATCGCGCGCCGACGACGGAAACCGAGCGCATCATCGCGGATATTTGGGCGCAGGTGTTGACGCTGCCGCGCGTGGGCATCCACGATGATTTCTTCGCGTTGGGCGGTCATTCGCTGCCCGCGATCCGCATCGTGACGCGCATCAACGCCGCGTTTGCGATCACGCTGCCGCTGCAAACCTTTTTCGCCGCGCCGACCGTCGCCGCGCTCGCCGCCGCCGTTGAGGATATTTTGTTCAGCGAGATCGACGCGCTCACCGATGCCGAAGTTGCCGCGCTGCTCAATGATGCTGAGGATCACAACGCATGACCACGCCCCCTGATCGCACGGACGCGCGGCGCGCG
>JBGSRB010000398.1:0-4451 GCA_041737735.1 Anaerolineae bacterium
GGTAGAGCATGTGAAACAAACCGTTATGCTCAAGCACCGACGGATTAAAGACATTCATCGCTTCCCAACGGTGCAGAGGGTTGGGATACATAAGCGGGTTGTTGGGGTGGCGTTGCAGACGCATAATAGCACTCCTTCGGGAACAGGCAGCTTAGGGTAATTCTGACCAGTTAACCACACCTGTCAGGGTGTTATAGGTGAGTTCAAAACTGCGCGCGTCCGGCAGCGTAAAAACACGCCGCGCCGTGACCGGCTGAACGTAGAAGGCATCGAGTTTTGCCAACGCGGGAATGTCGCTGGTGCTTTGATGCCGATAGCGCAGCGTATTGGTGCCGGAATTGAGCATCATGCCTTCCGGCGTCAGCTTGTCAAGCCAGAAGTGATCGATGTCCGGCGCGATCATCTGGGGCAGCACAACCACCGTGTCGTTGATGCGTACTTCAAGGGCAGCATCACTAGCGCCGAAGCTCGAAGCGTCGAAACCCGGCTCGCTCAGTGTGAGCGGTAGTAGATTAGCGGCGATGTCCGGGTCGCGTCCGGTTAAATTCATAAACGCGCTTCCGCCGATTCCGCGTCCGGCTTCAAAGCCGATTTGCATTCCGGCATCAGGCTGCGCGATGTCTAAAGCTGACCACGGCAGGGCAGCCTCATAAATATAGCCGCCGCCATCGTCAAGTGGTTGCCAAGCGAGTTGGGCGCCAGCAACGAAACGTGTGTTGATCCAATCCCAGACTTGAGCGCCGTCAGGCGTGTGCGCGAGTGTGAATTTAGCGCTCAGGCTGCGGGCATCGGGCGAATTGGTAAAATACAACCAGAACGCATCCCCTTGCCCCACATTGCGCAGCGTGAAGGGCTGCACATGCTCAGGATCGCGCACGCGCACCAGCAGATAAAGATGTTCCTCATCCCAAGCCAACGCTACCGTGTGACTGTCCACCTCCGCCCCCTGCCATGAACCGCTGCCACGCAAGAACTGACGCGCTGTGTTGGCTTCCAGCGTGGAGCGATCAGCCCAGTCAGCCGGATCGCCATCAATGCTGGGCGGGTTGGCTGCGCGATCAATGATCGTGCTGGTGTCGCCGCTGGCTTGGTGCATGTGGGCAGCATAAACCAGATAAGGCTCGGCTGCCTGCGTTTCGGTCAGGTCAAAGTTGAGGCGCATCCGCTGACCTTCGCCTAAGCCGATATAGCGCCCCCCGCTGACATAACCCTCACCTGTCCACGTAACCGGATAGTAAATCGGTGTGCCGTTGACGCGATCACCGACTTCGGCTTCAAAAATGAACGCCTGATTGCCGTCGGTGGCTTGCGCGTACAGAAACGGGTGTGCCGCCGGAATTTGTTGCAGAGCGATCAGGCTGAGCAGCGCTTCGATGGTCGATTCCGCGCCGCTGTTGCGATTCACGCGAAAGCTAACGGGTCCGTTGATGCCGTCGTAGGTGCGTCCCGTGGCGGGATCATACATTTGTACGCCTGCCATGTTGTTGCCGAAATACCAACTGCCCACCAATCCGGCATAACGGGCGTAGCGTTCTTCACCGGTTGCGTGGTAAAGCGAGGCGTAGGTTTGCACCAGCATATTGGTGCCATACGCGATCTGTTCCAAACGGCTTGGCACAACACCGATATGCCGGAAGCGTTCAAAAACGATCTGACGGAGCAAGAAGGAATCCGCTGAGGCGGCGGCTGAGGCGATCCAGTCAGGACGGTTGAGCGCCCGTCCGGCTTCGACCAAGCCATGCGTCATGTGCGCGCCCCACGTATGCCAGAAACCGGGTGCGTTGGCGCGGGCAGGGTGCATCCCAAACGGATAGGTGCTGTGATCGCCCAGTCGATATTCCGCGATGCCATCGGCAATTTTGGTGATGATGTCGGCAGTCGTTTCATTGGGGCGGGCGCGATGATACGCCGACATGCCGAGCAAACCAATCGCCGCGACGGCAGGTTCACTGGCGGGAATCCACGCTGGAATCTCGAAGCCGTGACGGGTGCTGTATTCGCCGTATGATCCGAGCGTCGCGCCTAAAGCCGACTCGGTACGCAGATAGGCGGCGGCAAGCACATCGGCGTAAGCCTGATCCACGTCTGCGAACACGCGCACCCCTTCGCCCAACGCCCATAATCCGCGCATTGCCCACCAACCGAGACTTTGGAAACTGGTTCCGCCGAAGCGGTTGATCGTGCCAGCACGATCGGTGACGAAATTATAGAACTCGCCGTTTTCGAGCTGCATATAGAGGACGAAGTTCAAACCACGGCGTGCCAGTTCAAGCAGCGCCTCATCGCCTGTGCGTTCGTATTCGAGCAGATAGACCACCGCCGCGCGCGCGACATCATCGACGGCGCTCAAGCCTTCACCTGCCGCATCGACCCATTCGTAATCAGGAAATTCTGAGTAGATGTGGACGAGCGCCATATCTTCTCCATTGATGGAGACGGACTCCGTCAGGAACTTCAGGTGATCAAGATTGACAAGCTCGGCAGACGGCACATCATCTTGCGCGGCAAGCGGTGTGATCATGAGCAGCACCAGTGTGAACAATAACCATTTACGCATCATTTACCCTGTCACTGCGCCGACATTGATTCCTTCAAGGAACTGTCGCTGCGCCAGAAAATAGAGGATCAGTACAGGCAGCGCCATCATCACCGACATTGCCATCATATACTGCCACTGCGGCGCGATCAGCGAGAGGGATTGATCGAAGAAGCGCATCGCCAGCGCAAGTGGGAACTGCTCAGGTGAATTGAGATAAAGCAGGGGGGATTGAAAATTGTTCCAGTTCGACTGGAAGGATAAGACGCCAATTGCCAGCAGGATCGGGCGGATCAGCGGCAGCATGATGTAAATGTAAACCTGAGCGACATTAGCGCCATCCATTACCGAGGCTTCTTCAATATCACGCGGGATCGAGAGAAAGAACTGCCGCATCAGAAATACATACAGCGGTCCCCACGCGAACAGCGAGGGCCACGTCATCGGATCGTAGGTGTTGAGCAGCCCCAGCTCACGCCAGAGCAGAAAGGCTGGCACACGTGTGACAATGCCGGGGATCATGACGGTTGCTAACATGATCGCAAACAATAGATCGCGTCCACGCCATTTGAAGCGCGAAAAACCATAGGCGACAATCGAGGCGCTGAAGATTTCGCCAAACATGGCTAAGACGGTAATAAAGAGCGTGTTGCCGACGATGCGCCAGAAGGTCATCTGCGGTTGAATGGAGGTCAGGCGATTCCAGACCTCAACGTAATTCTCAGGCATCACCGGATCAGGAATGAAATTGATCGTTCGGACGAACAATTGATCCTGCGATTTGAGCGAGGTTGAAACCATCCACAGAAACGGAACCAGCACGATCACAGCGCAGCCAATCAGCAGCGCGTAGATCAGCGCTTGGCGAATGTGCCACGCCCGTTGTGAGGGCGCGCGCTCAAGCGAAGCACCCTGATCAACTCGGAGACTGTCGGTGGTCATAGGTTATCCCTTACCTTCACGCGCGCCCTGATAGAACACCCACGCATTGGACGAACGGAAAATCATCACGGTGAGCGCAAGAATGATCAGCAGCATGATCCACGACATGGCAGACGCCATGCCCATGTTGCGGAAACTGAACGCTTCCTGATAAATCAGCCAATTGAGGAAGGTGCCGACGGATTCAGGCGTTTGAATGAAAGCTGCGATCTCAAAGACTTGCAGCGCGCCAATGGTCGAGGTGACGAGGTTGTAGAATAAAGCTGGACTGAGCATGGGTATGGTGACATGGCGGAATTTCGCGCCCTCGCCTGCGCCGTCGATGGCAGCGGCTTCATACAATTCTTGGGGAATGCCCTTCAAGCCCGCCAGCAGAATGACCGAATTCGCGCCGAAGATGCCCCACAAACTGATGATAATAAAGGCAGGCATGGCTAAAGCCGGATCGGTAAACCAGCGCGGCGTATCGATGTTTAACACGTTGAAAACCGGAGCAAATGCTGAGTTGATGATGCCGTTTTGCGCGAACATCCAGCGCCAGAGCAGCGCGGTGGCAACCGCGGGCAGAATGGCGGGCATGTAAAATAACACGCGCCACATGCCGAGAAAGCGCACTTTTTGATTGAGCAGCAGCGCCACGCTGAGCGCACCGAGCAAACCAAGCGGCACGCTGATGAAGGCGTAAGGAAGCGTTAGCCGCAGCGAACGCCAGAATCTGTCCTCGCGTGCGCCAAACACCACCCCGCCATCACCGACTTCGACGCGCACGATCTCATCGTAACGGGCGGGCAGCACATCGCGGCTGCGCTGCTCACGCGCTTCGAGCAGTCCCACATGCACGCTGAGCAAGTCTTCGTAATTGCTCGTGCCGACCCACTCAGGTTCTTGGAATAAATTGTATTCGGTAAAACTTAAATAGAGGGAAGCCCCGATGGTGAACACATTAAAGACCAGAAAACCGATCACCCAAGGC
>JBGSRB010000438.1:0-2702 GCA_041737735.1 Anaerolineae bacterium
GGTGGTCAACAACGCGGGCGCGCACGCGGGCGACATGGCGCATAACCTGACCGCCATCGCGCTGATCGACGCGGTCAACGGCGTGCAAACCCTCACGCGCGATCAACTGGCGTATGCTTATCGATCATCGGCGCTCAAGCAGCGCGCTGATCGCCGCTTTTTGGTCACGCTGGCGACGCTGCACTTTACACCTGCCGATCCCGCCGCGATCCACGCGCACATGGAAACCTGCACCGCCCAGCGCAAACGGACGCAGCCACCGGGCGCGAGTTTGGGCAGCATCTTCAAAAATCCGCCGGATGATTATGCCGGACGCCTGATCGAATCGTGCGGCTTGAAAGGCTTCAGCATCGGCGGCGCGCTGATCTCGCCGGTTCACGCGAATTTCTTCATCAACGCGGGCAGCGCCACCGCCGCCGATTATCACGCGCTGATCGAACACACGCGCGCCGTCGTCGCGGAACAAACGGGCGTGCTGCTCGAAACCGAGATCGAGTTAATCGGCTTTTAACGCGCCACTTCACAGCTTTATCAGGCGTTACTCATCTTCGCGTCTTATCCTCTCAATTGGTATTGATGAGCAAAGGATAATTTCATGAAGATAAGATTCCGCTTTGTATTCATGGTGGCACTGTGTTTGCTGGCGGCGCTGCCGTTAGCCGCACAAGACGGAGACGCGCTGATCAATGTGGGCAGCAGCGAGACGATCCCGTCGTATTTGGTCGATGCTGAGGGCAGAACGCTGTATCTGTTCGTTCCCGATGACGCCAACTGCGTTGATGGTTGCTTGGAGAACTGGCCCCCGCTGACCGTCGAGAGCGAAGCTGAACTGACGCTTGCCGACGGCATCCCCGGCACGCTGGGCATTTACGAACGCGACGGCGACATCATGCAAGTGACTTACAACGGCGCGCCGCTGTATTACTTCGCCCGTGATGCTGCGCCCGGCGACGTGAACGGCGAAGGCGTCAACGCGGTGTGGTACGTGGTCGAGCCGGTGCTGATCAGCGTGGGACGCGGCAGCGAAATCGGCAACTTCCTGGTGGGTCCTACGGGCATGACGCTGTATCTGTTCGTTCCCGATGACGCCAACTGCGTCGATGGTTGCTTGGAAAACTGGCCCCCGCTGACCGTCGAGAGCGCCGACGACATCACCACCAGCTATCGCCTAACGGGTGAAACGGGTGTGTTCGAGCGTGAAGATGGCACGCTGCAAGTGACTTACAATGGCGTGCCGCTGTATTACTTCGCGCGCGATGAAGCGCCCGGCGACGCCAACGGCGAAGGCGCGAACGATGTGTGGTATGTGATCAAGACCATCGGCACGCGCACCAACGCCGATCAAGGCACGTATCTCACGGGACCCAACGGTTTCGCGCTCTACCTGTTCACGCCCGATGATGCCACCTGCGTCGATGGCTGCTTGGAAAACTGGCCCCCGCTGACCGTTCCGGTCGAAGGCGCGATTGCGCTTGAAGCAGGCTTGATGGGTGAAGTCAGCTTCTATGACCGTGACGGCACGCTGCAAGTGAGCTATGCGGGAACGCCGTTGTACTACTTCGTGCGTGACGAAGCGCCCGCCGATGTCAACGGCCAGGGTGTCAATGATGTGTGGTTCTTGATCCCGCCCGAAGGCATGATGAGCGACGCGGGTTAAACCTAGCGTTAAAATCACAAGTAGCTGGGCGAGTCACTGACTCGCCCAGCTGCGAATCCCCTACGCTTCGGCGGGCGCTTCAAAGCGCTGCTTAAACGTGAACGCCTGATCGGTTGCGCCGTGCGCGCGCAGATGCTCCAAACGGGCGCGCGCTTCCTGCGGCGTGGGCTGATGTCCCGCAGCAACCCACCACAGCGCCATATACGCATCGCTCATGGCTTCAAACCACGCGCGCCGCTGGCGGAACACTTCGACATGCGCGCTTTTGTAGGTGTACTCAAACAGCGCATCAATTGAAGCCCACACCGACATATTGATGATCAGGTAATCGTCATCGAACACGCGGATCGCGGTCGCATTGCCTTCCGCACCTTGCAAGCGCCAGATGAAACCGGGTGAGCTTTCCGCCAGCGCGTTGATCGCGTCTAATTGGCTGACGAATCCGTGCATGATCGGGTCGTCCAGCGGCGCCAGCATCCGCGCGATGTTGATCTGTGCCAGATGATACGCGCCCATTTATTCGTCGTCCTCGGCTGGCGCGGGAATAATCAAGCGCTGACCGATGCTCAAGCGATCCGGGCTTTCGAGTTCGTTGGCTGTCACAATCGCGCTCACTGTGACGCCGAAGCGCGTCGCAATCGCGCCCAACACATCGCCCGAACGCACCACGTAAATCTGCGCGCCGGGGGGCAGGGCTTCGTCCGTGCCTTCAGCGGCGGGCGTCGCGGTGCTGACGGTTGATCCGTCGGCGCATTCCGGCAGCGTGATGATCTGCCCGATTTGCAGCACGGTGCTTTCCACGCCCGGGTTGGCGTTTTCGAGCGCCGCAACGGTGGTGTTGTAACTCACAGCGATGTTATACAGCGTGTCGCCCGCTTGGATCGCATAAGTGCAACCGTCTTCGCTCAAGCCGCTTTCAGCGTCGTCGGCTTCTTCATCCGCGAAAGCGTCTGGGTTAGCGGTGGAGGTCAGCGCGCGCGCTGCGGGATCAAGCGTCGGCGTGCGCGTGGGCAGCGGCGTCGGCGTATCGGGCGTGACGGGCAGC
>JBGSRB010000459.1:0-4279 GCA_041737735.1 Anaerolineae bacterium
GCTGCCCGCTGGCGCAATCGGACATATCCGCAGCATGGGCAAGGCGCAGCAGGTCAACATGGCGCCCCGCGTGATCTTGATCGGCGTCGATGCCGACATCATCACGCAGATCGGCGCAACGGATGGCATATATCAAACCAAAGACGCGCTGATCCGCTTTGTGGACGACGACGATGCAGCGGCGGCGGTGCTGGCGCTGTGGCGCGCCGACGCATGACCCTCAAGGCACGCGCCGCGCGCATCTCGGTATAATGAAACAGTGCGGGCGGGCGCGCTGGTTGCGTCATGCCTCAACATAATGTATATTTTGGGCTAACTTCGGCGTGTAATACACAGCGGTTTTTCCCTCTCGGCATGTGCCGGGGGTTTTGTCTAGGTCGAGACATGCTCGTATAGAGCGGGCAAGGTAGGGGGCATCAATGCCGCTGCAAGGCAACCTGCGCGATTTCAGCACCACGCAGCTACTCAATCTGATCAATCTTGCCGGGAAAACTGGCACGCTGTTCATCTTTGAGGGCATCAAAACGGGTGAAAAAGACGCCATCGGCGGCGACCGGATGCGCCCCGGCAAAGAACGCGCGCGTGTGGCGTTCAAAATGGGCAAGCTCATCAGCGCTGGTTTGGATGGTCAAGACAGCAACCTCGTCGCCGTTCTCAACAAGGCGGGCAAGCTGAGCAACGAGCAGGCGCGCATTATTCGTGAGCGCGCGAAGAACACCAGCGATAAAGCGCTGGCGCTGCTGCTGATCAGCGCTAATTATGTGACGCAGCGCGATGTCGTCAGCAGCGTGCAGCAGCACACGCTGGATGTTGTCTATAACCTGCTGTCGTGGAGTGAGGGACCGTTCCGCTTTGAGGATAATGTCCTGCCCTCGAATGATCGCATCCTCGTGCCAATCGACTTGGAAAATGTGATCATCGAAGGTGCGCGCCGCATCAAAGAGATCGAGCAGTTGACTTCGCACCTGCCCAATCTGGATATGGCGCTCAAATTTCCCGAAAACCCGCGCGAGAAATTCAAGGGCATTCATCTCAGCGTTGAAGAATGGCGCGTGGTCAGTTTCGTTAATCCGAAGAACACCATCCGTCAGATCGCCAAAGCCAACAGCATGTCGGAAATTGAAATCCGCCGCATCGTTTATGGCTTGGAGCAAGCTGGTTTGGTCGAAGTGGTCAAACCGCCTTCCGCCGCTGGTGCGCCCGGCGGTGGCGACAGCCCGCGCCGTCCGGGCATCAAGCCTGCTGGCGTCGAAAAATCAGTGATCGAACGACTCATCAAGCGCATCAGCAATGCTTAACGGCGGAGCCAAGCCTTTACTTATCACGGGAAGAAGCGGGTAAGCCATGCAAACTGTCAAGATGGTGATCACGGGTCCGTTCAGTTCTGGTAAAACGCAATTTATCCGGTCGATCAGCGAGATTGATGTTGTCTCGACCGATGAAGCCGTCACATCCAAAGGTGAAGCACTCGTTAAAGAGTCCACCACTGTAGCGATGGACTTCGGGCGCATCACGGTGGATGATGATCTCGTGCTGTATCTGTTCGGCACACCGGGTCAGCGCCGCTTCGACTTCATGTGGGAAATTCTCGCTGAGGGTATGCTCGGCTTTGTGGTCATGGTCGATAGCACCAAGCCGGAAACCTTCCGCGAAGCGAAAAGCATTCTCGAAACGTTCCGCGCTTATGCCCCCACGCCTTACGTGGTGGCTGCCAATAAGCAGGACATGGACGAAGCGTGGAACACCGACGATCTGCGCATCGCGCTGCGTATCGAAGAAAGCGTCAAGCTGCTGCCTTGCGTCGCCAGCGACAAAGAGAGCGTGAAAACCGTGCTGCTCGAACTGCTGTACGCCATTCTCGAAGACATGGAAGAATAAGCAGGGCGTCGGCGGCACGCTGCAATCGGGCGATGGTCAAACAAGGGCGAAAACGTGGCAACACTGGTGACCGAACAGGGCATCGTCCATTATGAGGCTTACGGGCGAGGACGCCCCGTGCTGCTGCTGCACGGTTGGCTGAATTCTTGGGCGTTGTGGCGCAACACAATTGAATTGCTCGGTCGAGAGTTTCGCATGTATGCGCTCGACTTTTTGGGCTTTGGCGAATCGGCGGCGGCGTCTGCCGATTTTTCCGTCAATAATTTTGTGTTGATGGTCAACCAATTCATGGATCGCATGGGCATTGTCAAAGCGCCGCTGGTCGGGCATTCGATGGGCGGCACGGTGGCGTTGAGCGCGGCGATTCGTCACCCGGAAAAAGTCGTCAAGGTGATCGTCGTCGGCTCGCCCGTGGTCGGCAATGCGCTTAGCCCACTGCTCAAACTCGCCGCTTATCGGGGCTGGAGCGATTTAGGTCAATCAGCGCCGTTGTTGTTCGATGCTTTCCAAAGCGGCTTTCGTCCGTTCTTGCGCCTGTATTCGCACACGATGGCGAAAGAGGGCAAAGTGCTGGGCGACATGCTCACGGCGGATGTTTCGCGCCTCACAGCCGGTCCCTTTTTCGAGAGCGTCAGCACCTTGCGTAACACCGATCTGCGCGCGCGCTTGGGCGAGTTGCAAATGCCCGTTTTGGGCGTGTATGGCAAGCGTGATAACATCGTCAACCCTAACCAATCCAAGCTGCTAAAAGAGTTGCTGCCGCACGCGCAGATCGCATGGTTTGAGCGCAGCGGGCATTTCCCGATGATGGACGAAAGCGACCGTTTTCATGAGACCGTGCGCGATTTCCTGTACAATAGTGGCTAAACAGCGCCGCGCCGCCCAGCAGGAAGTTTAAGCTTATGCAGCGATACATCATCGAAGACCGCCGCCATGTGCCACCCTTCAATCAGCCCGCCAGTTCGCTGACCATCGGCACGCGCAACCTCAAATTGCACCATGAAGAAGTGCTGCTGCGCCACTTCAAAAGTGCGCCCGCGTTGGGCGGACAGTTTGCCACGCGCGAGCAGATCACGCATGTGCAGGGCGAAAGCGTCGTCTACCGTGATAATCTTTATTTTGATGATGAATTCATCGCAGAATTTATGCGCCTCGCGCGTGCCAGCAAACGCGCCTGTCGTGCGGCGTTCGCGGCGGATGATCCTGCTTTTCGCACCTATACAGTGCCGCTGTCAACCGGCTTTGAGCGCGCGGTCAGTGCTGAAGGCGACACCATTTTCCTCGCTGATCTCTGGTATTTCCCCAACGGCTACACGCCCGACGTGCTGCCGATCGTCGTCTCCAGCGACAGCGAACAAATGGGTTTTTACAGCGTCCCCGATTTCATGTCAATGGAGCAAGGCGATCTGACGCATTACGGCGCGGGGCGTGCGCTGATCTCGATTGAAAGTTGGGTGCATGTCTACTTCGCGTCGATCATCTTCGGCATGTTCGCGCGCGGCAGCCGCTTTGATCGCTACGCCAAAACGCATAACTTCTACAGCCTCAAGCTGCTGTGGAAGGCGATCATCGAACAACGCCAGCTTTTAAGCACGTCGGAAGTCGTGCGCGTGGGCAAAAACACCTCCATTCACCCGACTGCCGTGATCACAGGTCCTGCGTCGATTGGCGATAATTGCAACATCGGACCCGGCGTGTTCATCGACAACTGCACGATTGGCGATAACGTCACGATTGATGATGGCTGCGTGTTGATGATGTCCACACTGGGCAACGGCTGCTTCTTACCGTTCCGCGCGTCGCTGTATCTGACCGCCGTCATGGAAAACTCGATTGTCGCGCAGAACACCTGCTTGCAGATGTGCGTGATCGGGCGCAACAGCTTTGTCGGCGCGGGCAACACCTTCACCGACTTCAACCTGATCGAGCAGAAGCCGATCCGCGCGGCAGACATCAATGGCGATTTGCGCGAAGTCGGGCAGGTGGTGTTAGGCGGCGCGGTGGGGCATAACTGCCGCATCGGTTCAGGCATGGTTATCTTCCCCGGTCGCATGATCGAGTCGGATGTGGTGATGGTGGCATCGCCGCAGCGCCGCGTGATCAGCCGCAGCGTGACTTATGAAGAAAGCGATCATCACTACGTCGCCGCCAGTAGCGCGCACAAGCGCCATTATCCGCGCAGCGACGAAGCCGCAACCGAGGATGAAAGCTGGGATAACACATGGTAAACCCGGCGGATGATACCTTCGCCTTCATCATCCACCCGATCCAGATCAAGCGCGATGTCCAGCGCAAGTATCCGCTGTTGGGCAAAATCCTCAGCGAAGGACAAATCAACTTCTTCTCGCGCTTCTTCCCGCCTGTGTATCTCTCCGCCGTCGATGGCATCCGCAGCGCTGCC
>JBGSRB010000490.1:0-2787 GCA_041737735.1 Anaerolineae bacterium
GCGCGTGGATGATCTGACAGGCAAAAATCGTTCGGCGCGCATCAATCAGGCGCGGCAGGTGGCAATTTATCTGGGGCGCGAACTGACGCAGGCGTCACTGCCGCACATTGGTGAAGCCTTCGGCGGACGCAAGCACAGCACCGTGCTGCACGCCTACAACAAGATGATCGAAGATATGGAATATGATCCCTCGCTGCGCGCGCAAACCGCTGATCTGCGGCGCACGCTGGCGGGCGAGTGATCGTCTGAACAAGGTGATGCCCCTGCATCACCCCGCTTGCATTCTTCCCTCTGAACCCACACCCTCGCCGTGCTGCGGTATAATCAACCGCATGAGACAACCGTAACCACAAGGATAAATCAGCGTGACCCACGTGATCACCATCGACCAGATCGCCCACTATAGCGGACAAACCGTGACCGTGCGCGGGTGGGTGTATAACCGCACCGACAAGGGCAAATTGCAGTTCATTCAAGTGCGCGATGGCACGGGCATCGCCCAATGCGTAGCTTTTAAGAAGGAATTGAGCGAACCCGACTTCGAGATCGCGTCGAAGTTGGCGCAAGAAGCCAGCGTGATCCTCACGGGCGAAGTGCGCGCCGATGAACGCGCACCCGGCATCCCCGGCGGCTTCGAGATCGGCATCCAAACGATTGAACTGGTCGGCGCATCGGAAGAATACCCGATCACGCCGAAGGAACACGGCACCGAATTTCTGATGGATAATCGTCATTTGTGGCTGCGTTCCAGCCGCCAATGGGCGATCTTACGCATCCGCGCGACCATCATCCGCGCCATGCGCGATTACATGGACGAACACGGCTATCTGCTCGTTGATACGCCCATCATCACGCCCGCCGCGGGCGAAAACACCACGACGCTGTTCAGCATCGACTTTCACGGCGAGCCGGGTTTTCTGGCGCAAACCGGACAGCTCTATAATGAAGCGAACATGATGGCGTTCGGCAAGGTCTACTGTTTCGGACCCACGTTCCGCGCGGAAAAATCCAAGACGCGCCGCCACCTGCAAGAGTTCTGGATGATGGAACCCGAAGCGGCGTATCTCTCGCTTGAAGACATGATGACGTTCGAGGAAGGCTTGATCACGGCGATTGTCGGGCGCGTGCTGGACAAGCACCGCGCTGAACTCGCCATCATCGAGCGCGACATCAGCAAGCTCGAAGCGATTCAGTCGCCGTTCGCGCGCATCAGCTACGATGAAGCGGTCGAACGCCTCCAGAAGTTGATCGCCGCGACCGATGATCCCGAACAGCGCGATCTGCTCAAAATCGAGTGGGGCGAGGATTTCGGCAGCCCGCACGAAACCGCACTGGCGGAAATGTTCGACCGTCCCGTGTTCGTCTATCATTACCCGACGGCGATCAAGGCGTTCTACATGCAGCCCGTGGACGGACGCCCCGAAGTGTGTCGCAGTGTGGACTTACTCGCGCCCGAAGGTTACGGCGAGATCACAGGGGGCAGCGAGCGCATCTACGACGCCGATCTGCTCGAAGAACGAGTCAAAACGATGGAACTGCCGCGCGAGGCTTACGCTTGGTATCTCGATCTGCGGCGCTTCGGCAGCGTGCCACACGCGGGCTTTGGCATCGGCTTGGAGCGCACGGTCGCATGGGTGTGTGGTCTGCCGCACGTCCGCGAGACGATCCCGTATGCGCGCATGTTAAATCGCAACTATCCGTAAAGACAAGCAAGCGGGGCGATCCGCGTGATCGCCCTGTTATGCAGTCAATTCATCTAACACGATCACTTTAATTTCAGTGACAGCTTTTAAGCCGAGATCGTTGGTCAAAAACGCATCGCAACCGGTTGTGATGGCGCAAGTTATGTGCAATGCGTCGGGTGTTTTTAGATGATAACGTGCGCGTAGATCGGCGGCGACTTCAGCCACTTGGTGATTAATGGGTAGGCAGACAAACTCGCGGCTGTTAAGCAGAATGTCTCGATAATCACGCATCAGCTCTAACTGCCCAGTGTGTAAGGGCAGCGGCAGAACTTCAACCAGCGTGATGACCGAACACACCCCTTGTATGGGCGTGTGCTTGATGAGGTCGATTACAGCGTCCATACGGGCAATATAAGTCGCGTTTTCTTCCACATAGTAGATCAAAGGCGCGGTATCGACATATAAATGCCGGACTGATGCAAGCGCCACGCTCACCTTCACGGACGCTGATCCCACTCGCGCCGAAGCTCATCGACGTAAGCTTGAGCGTCAATACCTTGCCAAATTTCTTTGCCTAAACCACGCAGTTCGCTAATGCTGCGCTGTGGTTCAGCGGCGGATGCGTCAGTTTCGGGCAGTGTTTCGACGATCAAGTTAATCAATAATTTGCGTTCGCGAATAGGCAGGGCCCGAATTTCGATCAGCAGTTCTTGTAATGTCATGATCTTCACTCCAACACTTCATGAAAAACCAGAAAGCTGCCTTTGCGATTATTCAGCGTGCTGCGTCGCCCAGCGCCAGCAAACGGACGGCATCCGCGCTTTGCTGCTGCACCGCCGCCGCGTAATCGACGGTTTGCCACGCACCTTCACGCAGCAACCAGCGCCCATCGACCAGCACATCGCGCACCTGCTGACCATTCACGCTGTAGACCAGCGCCGTAAATGGATCGTTCGTGGGCAGCGGTGACCAGCCCGTTCCCGCGCGATCGATCGTGATCAGATCGGCGCGCTTGCCCACTTCCAGTGATCCGATCTCGTCGCTCAAGCCGAGCGCCTGAGCGCCGCCCGCCGTCGCCATGTCGATCACTTCGCGGGCGGGC
>JBGSRB010000491.1:0-5778 GCA_041737735.1 Anaerolineae bacterium
CCACCGTTTCGATCAGCACAAACACGCCGTGCAGCGCGCCCCAGATCACGAATGTCCACGCCGCGCCGTGCCACAACCCGCTGATCACGAACACGATCAGCAGGTTGAACAGCACGCGCGCAAAGGACACGCGGCTGCCGCCCAACGGAATATACACGTAATCGCGGAACCACGTGGTCAGCGAGATGTGCCAGCGCCGCCAATGTTCCCGCACTGACGCGGCGAAGTAGGGTTGGCGAAAATTGAGCATCAGGTTGAAGCCCAACACGCGCGCGCTGCCGATGGCAATATCTGAATACCCCGAAAAATCGCAGTAAATTTGAATCGCGAAAAACACGGTGGCAATGATCAACGTCAGCCCGCTGTGCGCGTCCACATCGTTATAAACGGTGTTGACATACAGCGCCAGCCGATCCGCGATCACCACTTTTTTGAACGCGCCCCACAAGATCAAGCGTAAGCCCGACACCGCGCGATCATAATCGAACGTGTGCGTCACGCGGAATTGCGGCAGCAGGTTGGGCGCGCGCTCGATGGGGCCCGCCACCAGCTGCGGAAAGAAGGCGATATACGTGGCGAAAATGCCCAGATGCTTTTCCGCGGGTGTGATGCCGCGATACACGTCAATCGTGTATGCCATCGACTGGAACGTGTAGAACGAAATGCCCACGGGCAGCAGCACATCCAGCAGCGGCGCGAGATATGGCACATTGAACACGCCTGCCAGTTGTTCCGCCGCGCCCGCGAAAAAGTTGAAGTATTTGAATGTGAATAACACGCCGAGATTCACGCCGATGCTGACCAGCAGCAGGGCGTGGCGGCGCGCGATCTGATCGGCGGGGGTAGCGGCGATCAGGCGGGCGGCGGTGTAATCGACCAGCGTCGAAAACAGGATCAGCCCGATATAGTTGATGTTCCAGTAGCCGTAAAAGAAATAACTTGCGCCGAGCAGCAGCACCCAACGCCAGCGCTGCGCCAGCGCAAAATAGAGCGCGCCCACCACGATGAAAAAGATGATGAAATCAAGCGAGATGAACGACATCTATCCATTCCTCAAGGGCTGCGCGCGAATCAAAAAGACGCGCGGGGCTTGGTGCGATCACCACCCTGCGCGCCTCGGTTTAGTTCACATAAACGCGCGGGACGTTTACGCTTCTTCTTCTTCGTCCGTCCACTCGCCGTGGGCATGACCGTGTTCGCGTTCTTCTTCGGTCGCTTCGCGGATGGCGACGACGGTCACATCATAGTTGAGCGTTTTACCAGCCAGCGGCGGGTTAAAGTCCAGCACGACGACGCCGTCGTTGATCTCGGAAACGCTGGCGGCATAAGCATAGCCGTCCTCGTCTTGCACTTCGACGATCATCCCGATTTCGAGTTCGTCCGCGTTGGGGATGTCTTCGAGGTCGATTTCTTCGAAATCATCCTCGTCGTAATCGCCGTAGGCTTCTTCGGGCGGCAGCGTGACTTGCACACGCTCGCCGATATTCTTACCGGTGAGTGCTTGTTCCAAGCCGGGCAGAATTTCTTCCGCGCCGTGAAGGTAGGTCATCGGGTCGCCATCTTCAGTACGTGCGACTTCTTCACCATCCACTGTCAGCACATAGGTCAGACTGACCACCAGTCCGTCTGCAATTTGCATTGTTTGTCCCTCTTACAAAATACATGACCCGCCGAATATGGGGGTCAACAGCGCACCCATTATACGGGTGTCAACATTCGTTGTGAAGATGGATTACACCCAATCTTTAGGGGTTACGCCTCAAAATCGGGTGCGTGTTGATGTACCGTATCACCCCAAAATGATCAGGTTGGCGAAATTCGCGCTTAAGGTTTTCAAGCCATATTGTTCAAAGCGCACCTGCACTTCTTCATCAGCGCCATCAGGACGCGCGTCGATCACGACACCCGCGCCGAACTTGCTCGACATCACCCGCTGACCGCGTTGATAGCGGGTTTGCGCCCGCTGCGGCTGCGGAAACTGAATCACTTTGCTCGATGCTGGCGGGCTATCCCACGAAGTCGCCCGTTGATAGGCGGCGCGGTCGTTGAGCGCCTGCACGCGCACATTGGTGCCTTCGGTCAGGTGCGCAGGAATATCACCCAAGAAGCGCGACGGAATGCTCGCTGTGCTTTCGCCGTACAGTGTGCGCCGAAACGCATACGACAGATACAGCCGATCCCGCGCGCGCGTGATGCCCACATACAATAAGCGCCGTTCTTCCTGCATGGCGTCGGGTTCGCTAAACGAACGGCTGTGTGGCAGCAAGCCATCCTCCAAGCCGACGATGAACACCGTCGGATATTCCAAGCCTTTCGCCGCGTGCAGTGTGAGCAGCGTCACAGCGTCTTTATTGGGCATCAATGTTTCGCTGACTTCAATATCTGCGATCAGGGCGGTGTCTTGCAGGAAGTCGTTGAGCGACAGATCGCGCTTTTCCGCCATCATGCCGCGCAGCGCCGCGACGTTTTCCATGCGTTCCTGCGCTTGTTCGGTCGTGTCGCTGATCTGAAATACATGGATGCCGTACTGTATATCGGCGGTGAGCGCATCAAACAGCAGATCAAGCGGATTCAGTTCGAGCAGTTCGCGCCAGCGGCGCAGCATTCGCGCGAACTCAGCGAACGACTTCGCCGCGCGCCCTTTGATCGGCGATTCGCTGCCATCGGCTAACGCATCAAGCGCTTGCGCGGGCGTCCATCCGTTGTGTTGCGCCCACCCGAAGAAGGTCTGGATCGACTTCTCGCCAATGCCGCGCCCCGGCACATTGACGATGCGCGCCAGACTCGCGCCATCATTCGGGTTGTTGATCACACGCAGATAGGCGACCAGATCGCGCACTTCACGCCGCTTATAGAAGCCGACGCCGCCGATCAAGCGATAGGGCAAGCCATAACGCACGAACGCATCTTCAATCGCGCCCGATTGCGCGTTTGTGCGATACATCACGGCGAAATCGCGGTAAGTGTGACCTTCGCGTTTGATCAGGTTGGTGATCGTGTGAATGATAAAGTCGGCTTCTTCGCGCGCGTCGTAGGCTTCGTGAACAGTGAGCAGCGCGCCACCTTCGCGTTCGGTGAACAGCGCTTTGGGCGTGCGCTGCGGGTTGCGGTCGATCACGGCGCGGGCGGCGTCTAAGACGGGCTGCGTCGAGCGATAATTTTGTTCGAGCAGGATCACCTGTGCGTCGGGATAATCGCGCCGGAACTGCATCACGTTGCGATAATCCGCGCCGCGAAAAGCATAAATGCCTTGATCCTCATCGCCCACCACGAATACATTTTGCTGCGGCTTGCCGAACAACTCGACCAGCGTATACTGCGCTTGATTCGTATCCTGAAACTCGTCCACCAGCACATGCTCGAAGCGCTGCTGATATTTCGCGCGGATGCCGTCGTCGTCGCGCAGCAGGATCACCGTCTGCATCAGCAGATCATCGAAGTCGAGTGCATCATTGGTGGTCAACGCCGCCTGATAACGCGGATACACCTGCCGCACGATCTCACCGAAGTAATCGCCACTTTGATAATCAGCGGGCGCGATCAATTCGCTTTTCGCGGTGCTGATCGCGTTCAGTACCCCGCCGGGGCGAAATTTCTTTTCGTCCACATTCAAATCGCGCAGAATGGCGCGCACGATGCCCAGTTGATCATCGGTGTCATAAATCGAGAAGTTGCTGCTGTAGGGCGTGCTGTCCGCTTCGATCCGCAGCAGGCGCGCGCAGATCGAGTGAAACGTGCCGATCTGCAAGCCATCGAGCCGACCGCCCAACTGTGCTTCGACGCGCTCGCGCATTTCAGCGGCGGCTTTGTTCGTAAACGTGACCGCCACGATCTGCCGTGCGGGAATGAACATCTCGCGGACTAGGTAAGTGATGCGATGCGTCAGCACGCGCGTTTTGCCGCTGCCGGGACCTGCCAGCACCAGCACGGGACCCGATCCAGCCGTGACTGCTGCGCGCTGCTGTGGGTTGAGCTTGTCAAGTAAGTCGTTCATAGTCGCGCCTATCTTTGCTGTCGAAAGCTGGCAATATTGTAACAGACAGGCGTTATTCCGCCGCTTGAATCGCGCGGGCTTTCGCAGTTTAATTAAGTTTCTAATTGTAACGGAGGTCAAGTCCATGAGCTTCTGGACCGAAAATCGTATCGTCGTCACGGGTGGCGGTGGTTTCGTGGGTTCGCAAATTGTCGATAAGCTGCGTGCGCGCGGCGCTGATCCGGTGGTGCCGCGTCGCAGCGAGTACGATTTGCGCGATCTCGATGTGGTGCGCGCCCTGCTGGATGATGCTAAGCCCGATGTGATCATCCACGCTGGCGCCATCGTCGGCGGGATCGGGGCGAATCGTGCCGCGCCCGCGACATTTTTCTACGATAACCTGACGATGGGCGTGCATCTGCTGCATGAGGCATGGCGGGTGGGTGTGCAGAAATTTGTTACCATTGGCACGGTGTGCGCTTATCCCAAGTTTACGCCTGTGCCGTTTCACGAAGCCGATTTATGGAATGGCTATCCCGAAGAAACCAACGCGCCCTATGGCTTAGCCAAGAAGATGCTGCTGGTGCAGGGGCAGGCGTATCAGCAGCAGTATGGCTTCAACGCGATCTATCTGCTGCCGACCAACATCTATGGGCCCGGCGATAACTTCGACTTGGAAACTTCGCATGTGATTCCCGCCTTGATCCGCAAGTTCGACAGCGCTAAGCAGCGCGGTGATGCTCAAGTGATCGCGTGGGGAACGGGCAGCGCCACCCGTGAATTCTTGTACGTCGAAGATGCCGCCGAAGGCATTCTGCGCGCCACCGAACATTATAATCAACCCGACCCGATCAACCTGGGATCGGGCTTCGAGATCAGCATCAAAGCGCTGACCGAGACCATCGCCCGCTTGATCGGCTATGATGGCGATGTCGTGTGGGATAGCAGTAAACCCGATGGACAGCCGCGCCGCGCGTTGGATACGTCACAGGCGGAAACGGCGTTTAATTTCCGCGCGACGACCGATTTTGAAGCAGGTTTGCGCGCTACGATCGCGTGGTATGAAGCCAACCGCGAACAGCTTGAAGGGTTTGTGCGTGAATAGCCCTTCGGGTATGCGTGCTTTTTCAATCGTATGGGTGGGTCAAGTCGGATCATTTTTAGGTTCGACTATGACCCAGTTTGCACTCACCATCTGGGCTTACCAGATCACCGGATCAGCGACCGCTTTAGCGCTGGTTGCTTTCTTCAATTTTGGACCGTCGGTGCTGTTCGCGCCCATTGCTGGCGCGCTGGTGGACCGCTGGAATCGTAAGCTGGTCATGATGCTCAGTGATATTGGCGCTGGCATTAGCACGTTGGGCATTCTCATTCTCTACAGCTCAGGCAATCTTGAAATCTGGCATTTATATATAGCGGGCATGATCACGGGGATATTCGGCACGTTTCAATGGCCTGCTTACTCCGCCGCGATCAGCACCATGCTGCCCAAATCACAGTATACCCGTGCCAGCGGAATGCTCAGCTTAGCCGAGTCGATCTCCGGTGTTTTTGCGCCCATTTTCGCCATTGTGTTGTTGGCGATCATCGGCTTGCGTGGCGTGCTGATCATCGACTTGATCACCTTAACTATTGCCATCGCCATGCTTTTGATCGTCCACATTCCGCAACCCGAACGCAGTGCAGCAGGCGCGGAAGGTGTGGGTAAGCTGTGGCAGGAAAGTCTTTATGGCTTCCGCTATATTCTGCGTCACCCTAGTTTGCTCGGCTTGCAACTGACTTTTCTGTTCCTTAACCTGATCGGC
>JBGSRB010000521.1:0-13836 GCA_041737735.1 Anaerolineae bacterium
TTGCGTCTGCGGGATAACGGCGTGGGCATCGCGTCCGATGAACTACCGCGCGCCTTCGACCGTTTCTTTCGCGGATCGCCCACCACCACCAGCGGGGCGCGCGATCCGTGTGCCGGGTTCGGGACTCGGCTTGAGCGTGACGCGCCAGATCATCGAAGCGCACGGCGGACGCATCACCCTGCGCAGCAAGGCGGGGGTTGGCACGGCAGTTTATCTGGCGCTGCCGCTGGCGCGCGTCCCGCAGATGAGCGTCGAGAACAATCTGCCGCTTTTGGATGACGACGACGACGAGATCGATACGCTGCGCTTTCAGTAAGCCTACCCTCCCCGCTTCGCGCCCAGATGAGGCGGGGAAAGGCGCGCACCAATGCCCGCAGCGCCAACCATTGTTACACGATCCCCATGTTCATTCTTTGCACACCCGCCCGCCGGATGCTATACTAGCGCCGTTTGTCACAAATGACCTTTTGACACAAGTTCATATGAATGTTTAAGTGCGGCTCGCGCTGAGGTTCAGGCGCGAACGGCGGCATCGTACACAGATCACACGTAAGGAACAACCGTTATGAATCTAGTTAACGAGTGGGCATTCATCGGCGTGTTCATGGCGGTGTCATGGATTCTTCCGGCGGCGCCGCTAGTGGTTTCCGTGCTGTTTGCGCCGCGCAAACCCAACGCCATCAAGCTGCAAACGTATGAATGCGGCGTGGAAACGGTGGGCGACACGTGGGTGCAGTTCAAGGTGCAGTATTACATCTACGGGTTGATCTTTCTCGTGTTCGACGTGGAAATCATCTTCCTGTTTCCGTGGGCGCTGGCTTATAACCAGTTGGACTTTTTCGCATTTGGCGCGGGCTTGTTATTCATCTTCCTGCTGACCGATGCGCTCATTTACGCCTGGCGCAAAAACGCGCTTGAGTGGGCTTAGTGGAAGAAGGACGCGAACATGCCTGAAACCGAAATCATCCTTCCTCAGTGTCTCAACATCATTCAAACGCTGGCGCCGTGCTTGGTCAGCGGCGGAACCGACCCGGGTTTGGCGTCGTTCATCTCGATTTTGTTGGGCGTGCTGATCGTGGCGACTTTGCCACTGCTGCTGGTGGTGCTGCTGATCTGGGTGGAACGCAAGATCGCTGCCCGCGTGCAGGATCGTTTGGGACCCAACCGCGTGGGACCGTTCGGCTTGCTGCAAACCATCGCCGACGCGCTCAAGATGATCACCAAAGAGGACATCACGCCTGCGGGCGCGGATCGCCTGATCTTCAACCTTGCGCCGATCATCGCGGTTATGTCCACCCTGCTGATCTGGGCGGTCGTGCCGTTCACGCCTGAACACATCGGCGTTGACCTGAGCATCGGTTTGCTGTATTTCGTCGCGGTCAGTTCGATTGGCACGCTGGCGATCATGATGGCGGGTTGGGCGAGCAACAATAAATATGCGCTGCTCGGCGCGTTCCGCGTGGTGGCGCAGTTGGTCAGCTATGAAGTGCCGCTGGTGCTGGCGCTGCTGGTTCCCGTGTTACTGGCGGGCAGCTTGGGCATGCAAGACATCGTGCGCGCGCAGTTGGGCATGTGGTTTATCATTCCGGCGTTCGTCAGCGCGATTGTGTTCTACATCAGCAACCTTGCCGAAACCGGACGCGCGCCCTTCGACTTGATCGAAGCCGAGTCGGAACTGGTGGCGGGTTACAACATCGAATACAGCGGCATGAAGTGGGGCTTGTTCATGGCGAACGAGTTCATGCACGCTTTCACCGCTAACCTGTTCTTCGCCGTGATCTTTCTGGGCGGCTGGTCAGGCCCCGGCGCGGAACAATTCCCGCTGTTGGGCTTCCTCTACCTGCTGATCAAAACGGGCATCCTCTACATTCCGTCGTTGATTTTGCGCGCCACTGTGCCGCGCGTGCGCATCGATCAGTTGATGGCGTTCAATTGGAAGCTGCTGGTTCCGGTCAGCATCATCAACGTGTTGATGATCGCCTTCCTGCTGCAAGTGACGAAAGCGCTCGGCATCGCGCCCGCTGTGGGCGAAACTGATTTTCTCGCCCATGTGCCGCAGGCGTTGATTTTATTCGTCGCCAACCTGATTCTGCTCGGCGGCGTGTTGAACATGGCGCGCCAGCAGGGACGGCGCGATCGGCAGGCGGCGCAGGCGGGACGACTGGCGGAAACCCGGGTCATCGCGCGCTGAAGGCGCACAAGGAGACCATGATATGTTGGAATTGAACGCGCAAACCATCGCTTTTTTCATTTTTGCGATTCTCACGCTTGGCGGCGCTATCGGCGTGGTGACCAGCAGCAACCTGATCCACGGCGCGCTTTATCTGATCGTCAGTTTGTTCGGCGGCGCGGGCTTCTTCGTGCTGTTGGCAGCGCCGTTCATCGCGGTGGTGCAGGTGTTGGTCTACATCGGCGCGATTGCCATCTTGATCATCTTCGCGGTGATGCTCACGCGCAGCATGACCGCCATGAGCGAAGTCAACAATCAACAGTGGTGGATGAGCGCTATCGTTGGCGCTCTTTTCTTCGGGATGCTGGTCATCGGCGTGATTATGCCCGTGTGGGGCGGCGGCGGCGCACCGATCAGCGATAACGTGGCGACCACCGTTGATCTGGGCATCGCGTTGGTGGACGGCAATCAATATGTGCTGGCGTTTGAAGTGGCATCGCTGCTGTTAACCGGCGCGATGATCGGCGCGATTTTGTTAGCGCGCGACACGGAAGGGTAAAACATGGTTCCTTTATATATGTACCTGATCGTGGCGGCGGGACTGTTTTGCATCGGCGTGTATGGCGTGCTGGCGCGCCGGAACGCGGTCGCCATTTTGATGAGCGTCGAGTTGATGCTCAGCGCGGTCAATATTAACCTGATCGCCTTCTGGCGCTTTAACGCGCCCGAAGTGATGGCGGGACAAATTTTCGCGGCGATGGTGTTCGTGGTCGCGGCGGCGGAAGCAGCGGTCGGCTTGGCGATCATCATTTCGATTTATCGCACCCGCCGTTCGGTCATCGTCGAAGACGTGAATCTGCTGCGCGGCTAAAGTGATAACCAATCCGTTGCCACTCACGAGCAACGCACACAGGATGAACTCATGGACTTGAACGCACTGATAAGCAACCCGGATACGCTCGCGTGGCTGATTCCGGTGGGACCCATACTGGCGTTCCTGATCATTTCGCTGCTGACCAATCGCAGCCGCATGATCCCGGCGACCAGCCATGAATACGGCGGTCACCACCCCGACTACGACGGCATGCTCGTTCCCGTCGTCACGGATCGCGGGCGCGTCGCCAGCATCATCGTGGGCATGAGCGGCGCAGTCATGGCGTGGCTCATCAGCCTTGTGGTGATCGGCAATGCCTTCGCCGTCGATCACTTTGGCGAGAACGTGCTTGCCAGTTCGGTCAACTGGCTCGACACGGGCTTGACCGCGCTGCGGATGGGCGTGTTGATCGACCCGCTGACCGTCGCCATGCTGGTGATGGTGCCGCTGGCTGGCACGATGATTTTCATCTACTCCATCGGCTACATGGCGCACGATCCGCGTCAGGCGCGCTTCTTCAGCCTGATCGCGTTGTTCATCGGCGCGATGCTGACGCTGGTGGTGGCGGATAACCTGCTGCTGCTGTTCGTCGGCTGGGAAATCATGGGCTTGTGTTCCTACATGCTCATCGGTTTCTGGTTTGAGAAGCCGAGCGCTTACCGCGCGGCGATCAAAGCCTTCACCACCACGCGCGTTGCCGATGTGATCATGCTGCTCGGCATCGCGTATTTGTTTTTCGCCACGGGTACGCTGTCGTTCCGCGAGATCATGTACGATCCCGCGCCGCCGCTGCCCGGTGCAACCGCCGCCAGCGTCGAAACTCGTCCGCTGGTGGTCGCGGGGATCACCGTGCAAACGGGTGAGGAAGCGCCAGCGGTCGAAGCAGCCGCAGACGACGAACACGGCGCGCACGTCGAAACATGGGCGATGCGCCTTGCGGCTGAACCCGCGATCATCTTCGGCGGGTTGGGGATCAGCGCGGCGGGCTTGATCGGCATCTTCCTGATCATCGGCACGATTGGCAAGTCGGCGCAATTCCCGTTACACGTATGGCTGCCCGACGCGATGGAAGGACCCACGCCCGTCAGCGCGATGATCCATGCGGCGGCGATGGTGTCGGCAGGCGTGTACGCGGTCATTCGCATGTATCCGCTGTTCGCGGCGGGCGGCGATCCGCATCACGGAGTGTTCACCGCGCCGCTGATGTTGATGGCGGTCGTCGGTTCGGTCACGGCGCTGTTCGCGGCGACGATTGCGGTCGCGCAGAACGACGTCAAGCGCGTGCTTGCCTACTCGACGATCTCGCAGTTGGGCTTCATGATCGCGGCGTTGGGCATTGGCGCGTTCGTGGCGGCGACCTTCCACCTGATCACGCACGCTTTCTTCAAGGCGCTGCTGTTCATGGCGTCGGGTGCGGTCATTCACGGCATGGAACACGGCGAGCATCACGTGCATGAACACGCGCACGGTCACGACGATCACGCGCATGATGATCACGCACAAGGACATGCCGCGATTGGCGATGAAGCGGGCGCACATGCTCCGGCTGACGCGCATGGTCACACCGAAGACCCCGAACGTCAGCCGCATTTCGACGCGCACAAGTTCGATCCGCAAGACATGATGAACATGGGCGGCTTGCGTAAAACCATGCCGGTCACGTTCTACACCTTCCTGATCGGCGGCTTGTCGCTGGCGGGTTTCCCGCTGCTGACGGCGGGCTTCTGGTCGAAAGACGAAATCCTCGCGGATGCGTTCTACGGCTTGGGTTACGGTTATGGCCCTCACGCGCTGGTGTTCGTGTGCTTGGCGCTGGCGGCGTTCCTGACCGCGTTCTACACCATGCGTCAGCTCGGCTTGACCTTCTGGGGCGACGCACGCACCGAAGAAGCCAAACACGCCAACTTGGGCGCGCCCGTCGTCACCGTGACGATGACGCTGCCGCTGGTCGTTCTGGCGGTGTTCGCGGTGCTGGCGGGTTTCGTGGGCGTTCACCCGGATTTCCCGCTGTTCGGCGCGGTGTTCTCGTCCAACGGCAACCCGTTCTTTAACTTCGTGGGCGCGTCGCTGGTCGAACTGCCGGAGAAAATTCCGTTTAACTTCTTCCCTGTGCTGACCTCGTTCGTGGTCGCGCTGGGCGGGTTGGGCGTCGGTTATCTGATGTACTGGCGCAAGCCGCTGCAAGCGGGCGAACCTGATCCGCTGGTGGGCATTCTCGGCACGACCATGCACAACACGCTCAAGAACAAATACTACATCGACGAACTGTACGCGATCGTATTCGTGCGTCCGTCGCAGTGGTTCGCGCACAATGTGGCGTATGTGTTCTTGGATAAAGGCGTGATCGACGGTTTCTTGCACCTGCTCGGGCGCGTATTCACATGGATTGGTGACCTGTTCAAGGTGCTGAACCTGTGGCTGATCGACGGTGTGGGCGACGGGGTTCCCGTGCTGATCGCGCGCTTCGGCGCGTGGATGCGCGGCTTGCAAACGGGGCGCATTCAGCAGTACATGCTGCTGATCGCCATCGCTGCGCTGATCATCGGCTTGATCTTCGTCGTCTCGACGGGCATCTTACAAGCGGCGGCGACGCCAACAGCACCGTAACGGAGCGTGCGACACAATGACGATACTAGGGTTTGATGTTCTTTCGTTTCTCGTGTTCGCCCCGGCAGTCGCGGCGCTCATCGTCTTGATCCTGCCGCCGAATAAGTGGCTGGCGCGGATCGTGGCGCTGGCGCTGGCAACGGTGATCGGCGGCGTGGCGGTGGCGGTGTTCTTCGGCTATCAGGGCTTGAATATGCCCGGCTATCAGTTGGTGATGCAGGTCGAGTGGTTTCAACTGCTCGGCGCGTCGTGGCACATCGGCATCGACGGCATCAGCGCGGCGATGGTGCTGCTGACGGGCATTCTCGCACCACTGGCGATTTTGATCAGTTGGGAAATTGAGGATCGCGTCAACGCGCATCTCGCGCTGATCCTGTTCTTCCAAACGGGCTTGTTCGGCGTGTTCGTCGCGCTCGACCTGATGATATTCTTCCTGTTTTACGAACTGTCGCTGGTGCCGATGTTCTTCCTCATCGACCAGTGGGGCGGACCCAACCGCAAATACGCCTCGACGAAGTTCTTCATCTACTCGATGGGCGGCACGTTGGGGATGCTGTTGGCGACGCAGTTGATCGGCTTCACGGCGGGGACGTTCGACATCCCCACGCTGACCAACAACGCGGGCGCGTGGATCATGTTGGATCGCCCTGATGGGTTGTTCCTCGGCATCGAGTTGGAAACGGTCAAGGCGCTGGCATTCTTGGGCTTCTTCATCGCCTTTGCCATTAAAGTTCCCGTGTGGCCCTTCCACACGTGGCTACCCGACGCGCACAGCGAAGCCCCCACCGCCGGATCAATGCTGCTGGCAGGCGTGATGCTCAAGTTGGGCGCGTATGGCTTCCTGCGGCTGGTTATTCCGCTGTTCCCCGATGTATGGATCAGCGAGTTCAGCTTCTTAGGCTTAAGCGCGAATGTGGCGACGCTGTTCGCCTTCCTCGCGGTGATGAGCGTGGTCATGGGCGCGTTCGCCGCGTTCGGGCAAACCGACATCAAGCGGTTAGTGGCGTATAGCTCGGTCAATCACATGGGCTTTGTGGCGATGGGCTTGGCGGTTGCCGCGCTCGTGTACGCTGAAAGCTACATGACCGGGACAAGCGCGCGCATGCAGGACGCGATCATCGCCACGAACGGCGCGGTGCTGCAAATGTTCAATCATGGACTAAGCAGCGCGGGCATGTTCTTGTTGGCGGGCGCGATTTATCACAAAACGCACACGCGCGACATGACGCAATATGGCGGCTTGTGGGTGAAAGCGCCAGTTTTCGGCGGCATTTTCATCTTTACCAGCATGGCGAGTCTCGGCTTGCCGGGCTTGAACGGCTTCGTCGGTGAGTTTCTGGTGGTGCGCGGCGCGTGGCCCGTGTTCACCGGCTTAACCGTGCTGGCGATGATCGGCTTGCTGTTCACGGGCGGCTACATTCTGAAAGCGATCCGCGCGGTGCTGCATGGACCCTTCAACATGCACTGGCGTGATTACAACTTGGAGATCGAGCCGCGCGAGATCATCGCCATCGCCCCGCTGATGGTGCTGATGCTGATCACGGGCATCGTTCCTAACTGGATTTTGTCGGTCATCAATGCGTCGGTGACGGCGAACTTCTTCGGCATGTAGCGGGGGCAAAGGATTACAACATGGTGGGATTTCCCGTACTGAGTTTGATTGTCTTCATCCCGATTATCGCCGGGGTGTTGATCCTGTTTATGCCTAAAGACGCGAAAGATACCATTCGCTTGATGGCGCTTGGAGCGGCGTCGATTGTGTGCGTGTTGGGCTTCTTCGTTTACACCAGCTACAACGGCGCGGTGGCGGATTTGACCAGCCAGCAAGCCGCGCTGATCAGCGAAGCCAACCGCGCGGGTGAGATCGAAGCGCTCAACCTGCAAGCCGCGCTCGACGCGGGCAACGTCGCGCAGGGGAACATCGCGCAAGTGGTGTTTGAACACAACTTTGTGGCAACGATGATGTTCCAGCAAACGCTGGCGTTTGAAGAACGTGTCCCGTGGCTGCCCGCGTTGGGCATCGAATATCATCTGGGCGTCGATGGCTTAAGCGTGCCAATGGTGCTGCTGACGGGTATGGTGGCGGTGGCGGGCGTGCTGATCAGTTGGAAGATCGAAGACCGCACGCGCGAGTTTATGGCGTTCTTTCTGCTGCTGGTGGCGGGTGTGTACGGCGTGTTCGTCGCCGTCGATTTGTTCATGCTGTTCTTCTTCTACGAACTCGCCATCTTCCCCATGTATCTGCTGATCGCCACGTGGGGGTGGGTGCAGTTGCGCGAATATGCCGCGATGAAGCTGACGCTCTACATCCTGATCGGCTCGGTGGTGGCGCTGGTCGGCGTGATTGCGATGGTGCTGGTTGCCAGCGACTTCTTCATCAATGATGGCGCGGCGGTGTTCGCGGCGGCGCAAACGGCTGGCGTCCTGCCCGCGGATAGCACGACGTTCAGCTTTAACATCACGCATTTGATGCTGGCGGCGGAAGCGGGCGCGTTCGATGTGGCGGGTTATGGCGGCATCGATGCGCTGACGTTCGGGCGCTTCTGGTTCCCGTTCATCTTTATCGGCTTTGCGGTGCTGGCGGGCGTGTTCCCGTTCCACAACTGGTCGCCCGATGGACACGTCGCTGCGCCGACGGCAGTCTCGATGATCCATGCGGGCGTGCTGATGAAAGTCGGCGCGTATGCGGCGCTGCGGTCGGGCGTGATGCTGATGCCCGATGGCGCGCAGGTGCATCTGCCGTGGATTGTGTTCCTCACGCTGATCAACGTGGTCTATGGCGCGTTTATCGCCTTCCGCCAGCGCGACTTCAAGTATGTGATCGGCTTCTCGTCGGTCAGCCACATGGGGTTGGTCAGCATGGGGTGGGCGACGATGAATCTCGTCGGCATGACGGGCGCAGGCTTGCAGATGTTCAGTCACGGCGCGATGACGGCGCTGTTCTTCGGCTGCGTCGGCATGGTCTATGACCGCGCGCACACGCGCGACATTCCCAGTTTGGGCGGCTTCATGAAAGTGATGCCGTGGGTCGGGTTCGCCTTCATCATCGGCGGTCTCGCCAGCATGGGTATGCCGGGCTTAAGCGGCTTTATCGCGGAATTTCCGATTTTCGTGGGCATGTTTGAAGCCAGCGAAGCGATCACGCTCAACATCGGCGCGTTTCAATTGAGCAATTACTACTCGGTGCTGGTGATCTTCGCGGCGCTCGGCATCGTGATCACGGCGGCGTATGTGCTGCGCGTGACCGGTCAGGTGTTCTTTGGCGAGTTCGACCGCGCCAAGTTCCCCGACGTGGGCGACATCACGCTGCGCGAGCGCTTCGTGCTGGTGTTCCTAGCGTCGCCGCTGGTGATCATCGGCGTGCAACCAGCGGTCATGGCGCCGATGCTCGAAGTGGGGCTGCGTCCGGTGCTGGCGATCTTAGGGGGAGCGTAAACGCGCTAACGGTTAGGTGATTCAGGCATGAGCGATGCAGATGAAACGTCAAGCGGCAAAGAACGCAGCGAACATGCCGAACAGCGCGAACAAGAAGGACGCCGAACCAAACCGGCGTTTAATGATGCCCAGAAGGCTCGCCGCGTCGATCTATTTGTCGATACGGAAACAGGACGCTATATCGTGCGCGGCGGGCGCGGACGCGAACACGTGTTTGAGCAAGACGGTGAATTGGTGACAACCGTCGATCGAACGCGGGCGGCGCACCTGCGTCGTCTGCGAAATGGTAGAATACGTGAATTAAGCGATGAAGAATATGAGCAGTTTGAGGATTTTTTCCGATGAGCGCAGTTGAACCAACCGACATTCAGCTGGCAACAGCGGATGAACTATCAGACCTGACGGCTGATCTGGTCGAATTAGCGCGCCACGAACCGCTGCTGCGCCGATTGTTCGCGTTTGATGCAGGGATTTGGGTCACGTTGCAAGCGTTGATTGCCGACGATGACGATCTGCTGGCGGAACTGCGCGCGCTTGAGGCTGCTGCTGAAGGTGAACTGCGTGTGATGTGGTCGCCCTTTCCCGACGGCGTCAACGGATCAGGTTTTGGCGTCATTACCTTCTATTTAGAAGCGATACATTGGCATTCGTTGGCGCTGTACAATCGCGCGCGCCTGCTCGCACAACGGTGAGGTGACAATTCGTGGAAACATTCAACTTCTTGGAAAGCCTGCCGGTCATCGCGCCGGAGATCGGCTTAACGGTGATGGCGGTGGTCGTGCTGTTCCTCGACCTGCGCCTGCCGGAAAGCCAGCGCCGCAACCTCGCTTTCGTCACGGCGGCGGGTCTGTTCGTCACGGCGCTAGCCTATCTGCTGCTGTGGGGACCCACGCCTGAAACCGAAGGCTTGTATTGGGGCGGCACGATGCGCCATGACGCACTGGCGCACATCTTCAAGGTGATGATCTTGATCGCGGGTGCGATCACGGCGGTGCTGGCTGCCGATGTCAAAAGCACCGCGCGCAAAGGTGAGTTCTACCTGATCATGATCGTCAGCACGTTAGGCGCAACGCTGATGAGCGGCGCGAGCGATCTGGTGATTATGTTCCTCGCGCTGGAAACGATGACGATCCCGCTGTACATTCTGGCGGCGTTCAATCGCGGTGACAATAAATCGAGCGAAAGCGGGATGAAGTATTTCCTGTTCGGTTCGTTCGCGTCGGCGCTGCTGCTCTACGGCTTAAGCCTCGTGTACGGGTTCACCGGACACACCAACCTCTACGAGGTCGCCGCGTATCTGAGTTCGGATGCGTTCAGCACCAACGCGATTCCGCTGTTGGTCGCCATCGCGCTGATCATCGCGGGTTTTGGCTTCAAGATCAGCGCCGCGCCTTTCCACTTCTGGACGCCGGATGTGTACGAAGGCGCGCCGACGCCCGTCACGGCTTACTTGAGCGTCGCCAGCAAAGCGGCAAGTTTCGCGCTGCTGGTGCGTTTCTTCGTGGCGGCGTTCCCCGCTACGGTCGCCCTCAATGGTCTGGAAATTCAAGCGTTCTGGGCGCAGTTGGCGGCGGTGCTGGCAGTCCTTTCGATGACGCTCGGCAATCTGGTGGCGCTGTGGCAGAAGAACATCAAGCGAATGCTGGCATATTCATCCATCGCGCAGGCGGGCTACACGCTGATCGGCGTGGCGGCGCTGCAAGCGCATGGTGATGTCAGCATCGCGGCGATCGCCTTCTACATGTTCATGTATATGTTCACCAATCTGCTGGCGTTCGCGGTCGTGATCGCCTTCAGCGAATCAACTGGATCGGAAACGATCAGCGATCTGGCGGGTTTGAGCCGCCGCAGTCCGATGTTGGCGCTCACGATGACGCTGGCGCTGTTGTCGCTGGCGGGTGTGCCGCCGTTAGCGGGCTTCTTCGGGAAGTTCTTCCTGTTTCAGGCGGCGGTCGAAGCTAATTTGGTGTGGCTGGCGATGGTCGGTGTGTTGAATGCCATCATCGCGCTGTATTACTATCTGGTCGTGATCAAGGTAATGTATGTCGATCGCAGCCCGGATGAGGACAAGCCGATTGCCGTTTCGACGCCGTTCGCGTGGATGATCGGCATCACAGCGGTCGCGGTCATTTTGCTCGGCACGTTCTTCGTCGCACCCATTTTCGACTGGGCGTTACGTGGCGCGGCAAGTCTATTTGGTAACATTTCGTAATCTCTTGGATTCGCTTGGGGATTGTGATAAACTTCTCCAACGAACACGGCTAAAAGCATGTCAAGACCTGAACAACCCATTTCCCGCGCCGCCAACCTTGCTTATGCAGCGGTTGCCGCGCAATCCGGCTGCTTAACCCTGATCATTATTGTTGGGGCGCTGCTGGGGGGCATCTGGTTAGACGCGCAGTTCGGCACGCGGGGACCCTTCGTGCTGGGTGCGCTGCTGTTCAGCGTGCCGTTTAGTTTGTTCTTAATGGTACGGATTGCGCTTGGGGCGATTGATCAAATCAAACCGCCCGTGCAGAGACCTACAGACCGTCTCACAGAGGAGGATGAGCGTTGAAGCAACATGGTGTTGTGAGCCAAAGTAGAGGAGCGCCTGCATGAACGCGACTATACGCGGGTTGCGCGTCTTTGGCATTTTGATCTTGGTTATGGTGGCTTGTGCGTTGATCACGTTTGTCGTGATGCCCGGCGCGAACATCGGCGTGGGTGTGCCGGTGATTATGGTTCCCGGTGAACCGTATGACCCGACCCTGCCCGTCGAATCGTTCCGTTGGACGAACACGCTCACTGCGACCGCGTTGGCAAGCTTGGCTGTGCTGGCGTTTACGTTTTTCGCGTGGCGCGGCTCGAATGGGTGGACACGCCAAGTGCCGACCCGCTTCCAAAGTTGGGCGGAACTGCTCGGCGGGTTCTTCTACGACCTCAGTAAGCAGATCGCAGGCGCGAATGCGCGCTTGATCTTCCCGCTGGTGGCGACCATCTTCGTCTTCCTGCTGGCAACCAACTGGATGAAGCTGCTGCCCGGTGTCGAAAGTGTGGGCATCATGCACTGCGCCGAAGAAGGCTTCACCGGTTATGCGGCACAGCAAACCCTCGGTTCGTTCTCACTGTACGTCGATGAAGCACTGAACGGCGGTTTTGGCGCGACGCACGACGATTACGAAGCCTGTAAAGAGTTCTTCCATCATGGCGACATTCACGGGCCCGAAGCAGCCGTGTTGACCGCCGTGATCGAACGCCTGCGCACGGAAGAAACCGCCCTGATCGACTCGCTGAACGCCACTGGCGCCAGTGAAGCCGAACGTACCGCGCAGATCGAAACGCTGCGTTTGGAAATCATCGATGAGGCGTATCACCATCCGACGCTGCCGTTGAGCGCGGAACAACTCGAACGCGGCGCATTTCCTTACATCTTCGTGATCACGCCGTTTGTGCGTGGTGCGTCAACCGACCTCAACCTGACGTTTGGTTTGGCGTTGATCTCCGTGATCGCGGTGCAGGTGTTCGGCGTGATGGCGCAGGGCCCCAATTACTTCCAGAAGTTCGTGAACCTGCGGGCGCTGGGCAACTTGGGTAAGAAGCCGTTAGGCGCGATTGATTTCGTCGTCGGGTTGATTGAAATCATCTCGGAAATCGGCAAGATCATTTCGCTGGCTTTCCGTCTCTTCGGCAATATGTTCGCGGGCGGCATTCTGCTCATCGTCATGGCGTTCTTGGTTGCCATGATCGTGCCGATGATCTTCATCGGGTTGGAAATTATCATCACCACCATTCAAGCGCTGGTGTTTGCGGTGCTAACGCTGGTGTTTGCCGCGCAAGCGATGGAAGGTCATCACGACGGCGACGACCATCACGCGGAAGAGCATCACTAAAGCGCAGGGTGATGGGTTGTTTTACCTTAGCAACAGCAACATTCGACTTTAACGCATTTGCTTGATTGAAAGCACACTCAAGAGGAGTACACACAGATGGAACTCGAAAACGGTCTGAAAGCGATCGGCGCTGGTCTGGCAATGGTGGGCGCGTTTGGTCCTGGCATCGGCATTGGTTTGCTGGTGCAGGGCGCGATGCAAGCGATTGGTCGCAACCCCGACGCCGCGAACTTGGTGCAAACGAACATGATTCTCGGTATCGTGTTCACCGAAGCGATTGCGATTTACGCGCTCGTGGTTGCGCTCGTTATCCTGTTCGTGCTTTAAGCGCGCGGATAAGGGAGCATACTCATGGTAAAACGTATGAATATTCTGCGATTGCTGCTGGCGCTGGCGCTCATGTTGAGCCTGTCGCTGACCGCCGTCGCCTTTGCCCAAGAGGGTGAAGCCACTGAAACGCCCGCCGAAGAAGGCGCGCCCGTCGAGGAAATTGTCGAAACGGGTGTTGGCGAGGCTGAACCCACCGAAGAAGTCGAAGAAGCGGTTAATCCGCTGGTGCCGTTGGGCATCAACGCGGGCTTTTTGGTCGCGCAGATCGTCAACTTTCTGGTGCTGTTCGGTCTGCTGACTGTAGCGCTGTGGCGTCCGTTGATGAACATGCTCGACAACCGCGCGACGACCATCGCCAAAGGCTTGGAAGACGCCAGCGAAGCCGCTAACGCGCGTCGCAACGCCGAGCAAGAAGCTGAGCGCATCCGCGCTGAAGCGCGCACGGAAGCCGCCCGCATCGTCGAAGAAGCACGCGGTCGTGGCGAAGAAGTGGCGCGCGGCGTGCAAGCCGAAGCCGCGCAGCAGGTCGAAGCTATGCGCACCGATGC
>JBGSRB010000546.1:0-3712 GCA_041737735.1 Anaerolineae bacterium
AGAGGAACATCACGCCCGCGAAGCCGAAGCTGACCAGCGCCAGCGTCGGTTCGGCGCTCGTGTGGAAGATCGCACCGCTGACCAGCCCGCCGCTGAACAGGATCGCGCGCGTGGTGCGGCGACTCTGCGCCTCCATGCGGAGGAACTGCTTTTGCAGCGTCGCGCCCGCATCAACACGCATCTTGAGATCGCCGCGATCCAGTCGATCCAGCACTTCGCGTTCGGTGGTTTGCGCGGGACGCCCCAGAATCGATTGCCCGATGCTGAGGATGGTTTGCGCGCCGCTGCTGCCCAAAATGCTGGTCAGCACATTCGAGCCGAAGATGCCACCAACCGCACTCGCCGCCACATCGCCATAACGATCCGCGATCAGGCTTTGCGTGTAGGGCGCCATTTCTTCCCACGGGTTGAACTGCGGGTCAAGACTGGTGCATAACCCGCTTAAAATGCTGACCGTGCGCCCCAGATAGATAAAATCCTGCGGCACTTGAAACGGCATCGAAAATAGCAGATCGTTAAACTCGACCGCGATGTTCGCCATGCTGTCAAAGCTCATGGTGGTCATTTCCGCCATGTTCAAGCCCCACACCTGATCGAACACCGCGCGCGTCGCTGCTTCGATGCGTTCGGTGTCCGCGCTGGGCAGCAAAAACCCGAGCTGGCTGTAACTTTCGATCAGCTTGCCCGCGTCGCGCGTGACCACTGCCGCCATCGTGCCGACCAAGCCGCTGACGATCTGCGGAGTCAACGTGCCGCTCATGCCGAAGTCGATGAAAATCAGGTAGAACGGACGCCCTTCGATCTGCCCGATCTGCGCGTTATAGGCTTCGGTGCCTTCGGGCAGCGGATAGACGAACAGATTGCCCGGATGCGGATCGGCGTGGAAGAAGCGTTCCTCAAAGATTTGCTTGAGGTAGGTGCTGCTTAGGCGCTTGGCGACGGTCGCGCGGCTGATGCCCGCCGCTTCCAAGGTTCGATAATCATCTAATTTGATGGTCGTCACATCTTCCATGACGATCACCCGGTCGGTTGAAAATTCGGCATACACGCCCGGCACATACACGCCGAGATCATCCGCGAACATGCGCGCGAACCGTTTCGCGTTGCGAACTTCGGTGCGATAGCTCAATTCTTCGAGCAGCACGCGCCCAAATTCATCGATCAGCGCTACGGCATCCATGCGCTTGGAGATGAAGCGGAAGCGCATCGCCACGCGCCCGACCACGAACATCGCCGCCAGATCGGTGTAACAGACGTGATCAATGCCGGGACGCTGCACCTTGATCACGACGCGATCCCCGTTGTGCAGCCGCGCGCGATGGACTTGTCCCAGCGATGCTGCCGCGACGGGTGTATCGCTGAACTGCGCGAAATGTTCGTTGATCGCGCCTAACTCGCGCTCGATGATCGCGCGGATCGCTTTTGTTGATACGCTTGGCACTTCGTCGCGCAGGGAAGCCAACTCGCTCGTAATCGCGTCGGGCAGAATGTCGCTGCGCGTCGAGATGAACTGACCGAGCTTGATCATCAAGCCGCCCGTGCTGATGGCGAAGCCGCGAAAATCGCGGGCATAACGTGTCCAGCGTTTGAGGCTGGTGCGATCCACCCAATCCGAGGCATAGCGCGCGACGAACAGATGCCAGAAGATCAGCCGGACGAACAGCCAGCCGAAATGCCAGATCACGCGGACATAGCGAAAGAGCAGGCGCGGCGTGCGCGGACGATCTTTGATAGTCGTGCGCACGCTGATCACGGCGTCGGTCGTCAGCACATCCTCGGCAAACGGGATGATCGGCGCGGCTTGCGGAACGTGAACGCTGTTCGGGCGCGCGCCGTTTTCGATCGGTGGTTCAGCCGCGTACCCGTTAGGGTTGGCGGGCGAACTGGATGTTAAGGGTTGATTGTTCAAACTTGGCATCCGCAATTTCTAAGTCCCACAGGGCATAGGGCAGCACGATGTTGCGGCGGTAGGGTCCCACGCGCAGGGTGAGTTCATCGCGCGAACGGTAAATGTCGAGATCGCGCTTGTCGGCAAACGGCAGCGGCACGCTTAAGCGATAACCGCTTTCGTGTTCTTCGATCTTGTGCGTTTTGCCGTCGAACAGCTTCTGCGCGGGATCGGTTTCGCTGTAAAGCGCGTCACCCAGTCGACGCAGACCATCTAACCCGCCGACTTCCTGCCCGAACAGCGGCGACTTGAGCAGCGGCAGTTGTCCGAACGCTTCACCGATAAAGGCGATGTTCTCGCGCTGATTCGCCTTCCACATGGCGAAGTAGGGATCGGTCACTTCGTCGGGGATGATGCGATTGCAGATGATCGCGTCGGTGGCATAGCCATACAGGTTGAGGTAGGTATAGGTGCGCTGCGTTTCCTTGATCACCATTTTCTCAGGGTTGACCACCAAGCGAATGCTGGCGATCTCGGGATCGGTGAGCAAGTCGCGCACTTTGTCGAGCGTGTCGAACAACACATTGACTTCATCCCACGCATTCGAGTCGGGCATGGACTCATTTGAGCGCCCCAAAACGCGCCCAATCGGTCGCAGAATTTTGGTCGCGCCGCGCGCCAGCGTCAGCACGCGGTCGAACCACCAGCGCGTGACATCAGGCAAGCTGAGCAAGCGCAGGGTTTCTGCTGTCGGCGCAGCATCGACGATCAGCACATCGTAATCGCCCTGCTCGACATATTGATTGATCCAGAGCAGATGCGCGCCTTCTTCCAAGCCGGGCAGGATCGTCACTTCTTCCGCGACAATATCATTGACGCCCTGCTTGGTGAACAGCGCTGTGAGATAACCCTGAATGCGTCCCCAATATTTATCCATTGAGTAACGCGCATCGACTTCTTGCGCCCACAAATTCGGGTGAATCTCGATGGGTTCGGGTCCGATTTGCGCTTCGAGCGAATCGCCCAAGCTGTGCGCCGTGTCGGTCGAAAGCACGATGGTTTTCAAGCCCATTTCAGCGCAGCGTAACGCGGTGGCTGCTGAAACACTGGTTTTACCGACGCCACCCTTGCCAGTATGCACGATCACGCGCATTGTGATTTTTTCCTCAAACTGATTAATCCGATTATACAGCATGTCAACACACTATACGTTTAACACCAGTGTAGAGGTTGCTTAATTGGTGCGCGGCGGGTGCTGTGCCTGCGCGTTATAATCCGCGTATGAGGCAGAACGAGACGCGAAAGGGCGGCGTATGACCGACACTATGCAGGTTCTCATGTTCACGGATTTCAACCGTTTGACGCTGGAGCATAAGCCGCTGCCCACGCTGACACAGCCCGACGAGGTGCTGATCCGTGTGCGGGCGGCGGGCGTGTGCGGGTCAGACTTGCACGGTTACACGGGTCAAAGCGGACGGCGCACGCCGCCGTTGATCATGGGGCATGAAGCGGCGGGCGAAGTCGTGCAGGTGGGCAACGGCGCAGCAAGTAGCGCCGCCGTGACCAGCGTGCGTCCGGGTGATCGGGTGGCGATTCAGCCGTTGGTCGTGTGTTATCGCTGCGCCATGTGCTTAGCGGGCAAGCATAACCTGTGCGAAAACCGCCAATTGATCGGAATGCACCGCCCCGGCGCGTATGCCGAATACGTGATCGCACCCGCGTCGAATTTGTTCAAGCTACCCGATCATTTGTCGTTTGATCACGCGGCGCTGGCGGAACCGCTCGCGGTCGCTGTTCACGCGGTTGGCTTGGCGCGCGTGCAGC
>JBGSRB010000549.1:0-14059 GCA_041737735.1 Anaerolineae bacterium
GATCATGATCCAGCGGCGGCGTTCACCCACGCGCAGCAGGGCATACACCAGCAGGGGCGCGCCCCACAGCGCGAGTAAGCCCGTGTGCGCCGCGCCGATCTGACCCTGAAATGCGGGATACGTCAGAAAGATCGCGCCGCCGATGAAAGCTGCCGCCGATCCGCCTGTTTGATCGCGCAGCAGATAACGCAGCAGCCACCACAGCGCCCATCCGTTGAGCGCCAAGCGCAGCAGCGCCGCGAGATTAAACGCCAGCGGCAGCGGCATGATCAGCGCGAACAGCCACGCCGGAAATGATTGCAGCGGCATACTCCACAGCAGGGGCGCGGCAACGCCAGTGGGATGCACCATGTTAGGCATGAAAAACGGGTTTTGTCCGGTTTGGAGTGCGTGCGCCATCCACCAGCTATGATGCACATATTCGTAAGCATCGCCAAACGGATGCCCCAACAGGCGCGTATCAATCACGGTGATCAGCGGCAGGGTGATCACGCAGGCAAGCAGCAGGTAAACGCCATAGATGGCGATGGGTTCTAAACGACGCATCGCGCGCATTGTACAAGATGCGCGCCTAAAGATCACGCGCTGTCGCTGTTGTCCTCATCGCGCATGGATTTGAAGGGGTTGCGCGGCTGGGTGGGTGCGTCGGTGCTGTCGAGAAATGCAGATAAATCCACGCTCATGCCGCCGCGTGAATTGCGGATCGGGAACGGATCGACCGGCTTATTATTCACGCCCATCATCTGGCGGATCGCTTGCAGTTCGGCGGTGGTTACGCTTGCCATCACGCCCACTTCGTTATCTTGATCGGGCTTGCCGAAGGCGCGATGAAAAGCGATGCGCTGAAATTGCACATTCGCCATATCCGCCACCAGCAGCGCGTTGGGGTTGAAGCCGCGCGGCAGCAAGTCGTTGGCGCGGATCAAGATCAGGCTGAACATGAGTAGCGCGACGCCCGCCGTCTGGATCGTCGTCAGGCGGTCGCCCAACACGAAATATGCCAGCACCAGCGCGACGCCGATCTCAGCGATGGCGATGATCGCGGTGCGTAAGCTGCCGAACACGGATACGCTGGCGAACATCGCCAAGCGCGACAGCGCGGTCGTCACACCCAAGATCACAATCGGCACAGCGGCAGCATTCAACACCTCCACGCTGATCGGTTCGCTGACCGCCGCCCACACCATCACCACCACGACGCCCATCGTGCTGAGAACGTACAGAGTCACAGTGGGCGGGGGCATCTCGTACAGCACATATTGGCTGAGGATGACCGTTCCGGCGAAGCATAAGGCGCTGCCCAACATCAGCCCGACGCCAAGCCAGTTGATCGGGTCGCTGCCAAAGCCCGTCAGCATGAACAGCGCTAGGGATGCTAATGCGATCCGCGCTAGGGTGCGCCGATCAATCGATTCGCCGCCGATGCGCGAGAGGATCAGCGCGAATACCAGATACGTACCGTTGAGCAGTTGAGTTAAAGAGGCGTCAAGCAGGTTCAAGCCGCTGTAGTAGAACAGTGAGCCGATCCCGTTGACGAAACCGATCACCACGCAGCCGAGCAAGCCTGCTGGATAGATGAAAATGTAGCGGCGGAAGAACATACCATAGAACAACCACAGCAAGACCACCGCGACCACCGTCCGCAGCGCTGCCACCGTGAAGGAGTCCGCACCCGCGAAGATCGCCTGCTTGCCGAAGATGGGCGCGACGCCCAAAAATAACGGGGTGAGGAATGCCGCCGTCACGCCCTGCGCGAAGGGCGACGGGCGCACCAAGCTCATGCGTGCGCTTCCTGTTCCGCGGCGATGGGCGCGGGCAGTTGAATGATGAACTCGCTGCCGGGTAAGCGTTCTGGATCGCAGCCTTCGCTTTTGACGAAGATCGCGCCGCGATGCGCTTCAATGATCCCGCGACAGACTGCCAGTCCCAAGCCGATGCCGCCGCCGCGAAACGCGGTTTTGCTGGTGCTGTGCAGTTCGGGATCGTGAATCGATGCGAAGCGTTGGAAGATCACTGCTTGATCGGGCTTGTTGATGCCGATGCCTGTGTCGCGGATGCTGATGATCAAGCGATCATGTTGCTCGCCTTCGCGCCACGCCTTGAGGTAAATCTGTCCGCCGTCGGGCGTATATTTGATGGCGTTGCTCAGCAAATTGCGGATCGCCAGTTCGAGCAATTCCCAATCGGCTTGCAGGCGCTGCGCGAAATCGGTGCGCGGATAATGCACGGTGAGCTTGCGTTCGTGCAGCGCATCACGGTAATGATCGATGGCACGCTCGACCACCTTGCCCAGTTCGGTGGGACCCATCGATAGTTCGATTTTGTTGGTGATGATGCGGCTGACGGTCAAAATCTCGTTGACGATGGCTTGCATCCGGTGGATCGAGGCTGTCATGCCGTCGAGCAGCATCCGTAAGCCGGGGTCATACGCCGCGAGATTTTTCAGGTCGGGGTTATCTTCGATCAGGCGGTTGTAGCCGTAGACCAGCGTCAGCGGGGTGCGCAGTTCGTGCGCCACCACCTGAATGAAGGTGTCTTTCATCGTGTCGAGCCGCTTAAGCGATTGGTTGAAGTTCTCCAATTCGCGAATTTGCGTCTCAAGGTGCTGCACCACTTCGCGGGTGTAGCGCGCTTGCGCGTCGGAAAGCGCACGCAGGTCGATCTCGTCTTGCCCGCCCTGTAGATAATGCTGCACCTGTTCCAGCAGCCCTTCAATGTCGATGGGCTTGGTCAAGTAGCCGTTTAAGCCCGCTGCCATCGCCATTTCGCGCTGATCGTGCAGCGTTTGCGCCGTCAACGCGACGATGGGCGTCGTTTTGAAACGGGGATCGGCGCGCAGCATCGTCGTGATTTCGCGTCCGGTTAAGTCGGGCAGGTTGATGTCGGTCAGAATCAGATCGGGCTGCTCATGGCGGGCGATGTCGATACCATCCAAGCCGCGCTCAGCAGTCAGCACACGATAGCCGCCATAACGCAGTGTGCGTTCGACCAGCGAACGACTAGCGGGATCATCTTCGATATACAGAATCGTGCGCGCCATATTATCCCTTATCATCTGCTGGATGTTGCACTATCAGTTTAAGCCAGCAGTCGCACGAAAACCGTTAAAGAATGAAGGATTGCGTAAATTTCCCACTGCTGCATTGCCTAGCTTAATCGAAGCGCTGCACCAGATTGTCGATCACGTCCTCAGCGATGGACGAGCCTTTTTGCAGCAGTCCATCCACCTGACCATTGAGGCGTGCGCGTTCTTTGGCGGTCAATTCTTTGGCAGTGACCACCACAATCGGAATATGACTCAGTTCCGGATCGGCTTTGAGCGCGTCGATCATGGCGAAGCCGTCCACGTCAGGCATCATCAAATCGGTGATGACCAGATCGGGGCGCGTCTCGCGGATCAACGCCAAACCGCGTGCGCCGTCGTGGGCGAGATGCACTTCGATCGCGCCGCGCGCTTGTAACACCCGCTTGATCAACCGGGCGGCGTCGATGTTGTCTTCAACCAGCACGATGCGCCGCGCTTGTCCGTCCATTTGATCGAGCGCAGCGGCTAAACCTTCGGCTTGGGGCATGGGCGTGTTGGTCTTTTGCGAAAGATCGACCTGCCGCTGCCACTGATCGCCCAAAATCTGCGTTTCGACGGGCAGGGTATGCCCTGAGCAGTTGATCACCACGACATCATCGGGCTTGATGATGCCCTGCTGCACCAGCTTGAATAAGCCCGCGAAAGTGACTCCCGTCGCGGGTTCGACCGAGATGCCTTCGCTGCGGGCGACGATGCGAATGGCGTTGAACGCTTCTTCATCGCTGGCGCTGAGGAAATGCCCACCATATTCTTGCACGTAGTCATACAACAGTTCGTAAGCGCGCCCGGGATTACCCGTTGCCAGCGTCGCGATCAGCGTCTGCGGGTCGTCAATTGGCGTGGCGATGCGCTGTCCGCGCTCGAAGGCTTGCACCATCGGCGCGCAGCCCGTCGATTGAATCAAGCCCATGGCGGGCATCTTGTCGATCAAGCCGAAGTCGTACATCTCGCGGAAGCCTTTACCGACGCCGATGGGTCCCATGCCGCCGCTGACGCCCTGCAAAAACCAATCGGGCGCGATCCAGCGCGGGCTGTCGGTGTGTTCTGCCAGTTGTTCGGCAATTTCATACGCCATCGTTTTCATCGCTTCGATGGCGGCGACGCTCTTGATGCCACGATCCAGAAACAAGCCTTGACGCTTGGCAAAGCGCGCGGCGATCTCTTTGGTCTGGTCATACGTGCCAGTGATCTTGATCACTTCCGCACCGTAGAGCGCCGCTTCCCGCATTTTATCGTTGGGCGCTAGGCTCGGGAAGAACGCCCACAGCTTGATCCCGGCGCGCGCGCCATAGGCGGCGTAGGCAATCGCCACGTTGCCCGTGCTGGCGACCACGACCGCATCCACGCCCATTTCACCGAGCGCGCTAATGGCGACCGTCGCTTGACGATCCTTAAAGCTGGCGGTGGGTCCCACGCGCTCATCTTTGATGTAGAGATTTTTCAAGCCCAACATTGACGCCAGCGCTTTGGATTTATGCAGCGGCGTGCCGCCTTCGCCCAACGTGACGATGTTGCGCGCGTCATACAACGGCAGCACTTCGAGATAGCGCCATAAGCCGCGCCGTGTCTGAATTTGCTTAAGCCACTGCTGCACATCCAAGCGGCTGAGTTCATAGCGCGCTTCAAGGATGTTTTCGCCACACACAGGGCAACCCGCGACATTTTTGTCCAGCGGGATGCGCGTGTGACAGTTGATACACTCTAGCTCAATATGTTTGTCGGTGACTGTGGGTTGTGCAAGCGCCACGATGTTTTTTGAGTCCTTATGCGTACGGTAGGATGGTGTGGTTGGGGGGATAGGCTGGCAATGTAGGGGCTTGGCACGCCAAACCCCTAGCAAGTTTAATGAACGTTAGTTCCCTTCAAGATAGGTGCGAACACCATCCATGAAGTGACGGTAGGTTTCGCTGCTAATGTCGGTCTTATGCAGCACTGCCAGATTATGCAGTTGATCGCGCTCCGAGTTCGACAGCGTATCACCCGTGACCACTAGAATAGGAATGGTAGCCGTTTCTGGATTGTTGCGCAATTCTTGCACAACGGCAAATCCATCCATTTCGGGCATCCGCAAGTCGAGGATCACTAAGTCGGGGCGGCGGCGCGCCACCAGCGAGATGCCCTCCATGCCATTCGGCGCGCTGAAAACGCGGAAATCACCGTTATCCGCCAGCAGTTGTTCGATCAGGCGCACATGCTCCGGCTGATCGTCGATAATGAGGATGCGATCAACGCGGCTTTCGCGTTCGGCTTCGCGCACGGCTTCGACCAGATCATCGGGTGCGAACGGACGCCGAATGAAGCGGAACGCGCCAGTTGCAAGCGCGCGTTCGCTTTCGCTGCTCAATGAGACGATGACCACGGGAATATCGATGGTGTCTTCGCGTCCCTTAAGGCGGGTGAGGATGTCCCAACCCGCGCCGTTGGAGAAGTTGACATCCATCACGATCAGCGTGGGATGCAAGCCGCTTGCCATCGCTTCGGCTTCCAGCGGGATCGACGCCGCGAACACATCGAAGCCTTCGCGTTGCAGCGCCCGCCGGAATTGATCGACCATATCGGGGTTATCCTCAATCACGAGAATTTGCCGTTTGGTCAGCATGGGGGCGCGCAGGGGCATTTCTTCGGTTTCGCGCAAGTTGGGCGGCGGGGTCAACATGCCAGTTTGTTTGGGCTTTTCGCTGCCCAGTTCGTCGGTGGTTTTCTTGCGCGGTTGTTCGGGGGTGTCCATCACGCGCTCGGTCGGCACAAGAATGGAGAAGGTCGAACCGCTGTTCACCACCGAATTTACCATCATGCGCCCGCCTTGCATTTCCACCAGCGATTTGGCAATCGGCAAGCCCAAGCCGGTGCCGCCCTGCGTCCGTGTGAGCGATGAGTCAACCTGACGGAAGGCTTCAAACAACAGCGGCAGGTCTTTATCCGCGATGCCGATGCCCGTGTCCGTCACATCAATGCGGATCATGCGATGCCCGCTGATGCTGTCATCCACTGGATACGCGCTGATCTTGATCATGCCTTCGCGCGTGAACTTGGTCGCGTTCGACACCAGATTGAGCAGCACTTGGCGTGTGCGGAATTCGTCGCCATAAGCGCTGGGCAAGCCGGCTGCGAGATCGACGTAAATATCAATCGGCTTATCTTTCACCAAGCCGATGCCGATCGAGCGCACGCCGTCGATCACGGGCTTGATCTCGAAGTGATCGAACTGCAAGTCCATCTTGCCCGCCGCGATCTTCGCCTGATCGAGAATGTCGTTGATCAGGTTCAGCAGGTGCATACCGCTGTTGTAGATCGTCGTCAAGTCTTGCTCTTGCATCTCGGTCAGGGGCCCGTCGATGCCCTTCAGGATCACGCGACTGAAGCCGATGATCGAGTTCAGCGGCGTGCGTAACTCGTGCGACATGTTCGCCAAGAAATCAGTCTTGATGCGGTCAACTTCGAGCAATTGCTCGTTACTGCGCTGCACCTGTTCCAGAAGCTGCTGGTTCTGCACAATGGCGGACAACGTTCCTGACAGGGTTCGCAGCAGTGTCAACGTGTCGCTGGTGAAGGCGTTGAGCAAGTCGCTTTCCATGACGATCACGCCGATGAGCTGCGCGCCCGTGGTCAGGGGCATGATGATCGCGGAACGGGCGTCATTCGCCAGCGCTTGATAATGCGTGTCGCGCGCGATGTTCTCGATGATCATCGGTTGGCGCGCGCGGGCGGTCTGCGCGATCAAGTGGTCGGGATCATCGATCAGCACATCCTCAATGTCTTCCAGCGCTTGCGACAAGCCCGCCGTTGCCACCGCTTGCAGCACGATCAATTCTTCGTTGAGTGCGTCGGCAAAGGTCTGCGGTAGATAAATGCTGACCGACAGCGCTTCGAGCGCGTCGAGGAGTTCCTGCGAAACCGATTGAATCGCGTCGTTGAGGGTTTCCGCGCTGGCGGCGGCGGTGGTCACGCTGAACAAGAACGCCATTTCAGCGGCGCGCGCGCGGGATTGATCGAACAACTGCGCGTTATCGATGGCGGTAGCAATCTGACCCGCCAGCGTCGTCAACACCGTAATGTCGTCCTCATCGAACGCATTGGGGAAGTTGGATTGCACGTCCAGCGCGCCGATCACGCGCCCCTTGAGGATCAACGGAACCGCCATTTCCGAGCGCGTGTTGGGCAGGTACGGGTTGGGACGATGCACCACGCGCGCGTCGGCGGTGTCTAATGCGATGGCAGGGGCGGCGTTAGAAGTCACCTGACCGATGACCGACGCCGATCCTTTTTGCAGCTTATGGTTGATGCCCAACAATTGGCGACCCGCTTCGCCCGTGCTGGCGCGCAGTACGGCATAGTCGTCTTCCTCATCCATGAGGAACACCTGCGCGTGGTCATAGTTGAAGGCGTCTTTAATCAAATCCACGATGCGCGGCAGCAGATAATTCAAGTCGAGGATCGAACCGGCAATCCGGCTGACTTCCGACGATGTAGCCAGTTGGCGCGCGCGGCGTTCGGTCTGTTCGAGCAGGCGTGAGGCTTCCAAGCGCAGCGATGCTTGTTCAGCAAACGAGCGATACACGCGCAAATCACGCTCGCTGTGCTGATAGGTTTCGCGCGAGCCTATCACCACGCAGCCGATGGAGCGCCCCGCGATGCGCAGCGGCAGCACGCTCAGCGAGTGCAGATCGAGGCTTTCCGTGCCGACTCGTTCCATCTCGTCGAGTTCGGTGCTGGTTTGCACATTGTCGATCATCAACACTTGTTCCGTGCCGAGCAAGCGCCACGCCGGAAATTGATCCGACGACATGCTAACACCCGCTAAGCTGAGGATGCTTTCGGGGTCGGCGTGCCACGCGCTGACAATCGTCGCCAGCGCGTCGGGAGCGTCCCAACGGCGACCTTCGAGCATGACGATGAACACTTGCGACACCGGACGGTTGAGCATGTACGTGATGATCACGTCGAGGATGTCATCGACTGTGTTGGCGTCGGAAAGCGCGCGGCTCGATTGATACAGCACATTGGTTTCGTCGAGCGTGACCTGCACCCGTTCGAGCAGCAGTTGATTATCCAACACCACCGATACGGTGTCGGAAAGCGAGGTCAAGAAACGCGCTTCACTCGCGCTGAAGCGGTGCGGTTGGTGATACGCGACGATCAAACCACCAGCCGGGCGATCCTGCAAGCGAATTTGAATGAAGCCGAAGCCGCGCACATTGCCCAACTTGAGCAGGTCGGCTTCAAAGCCAGCGGGCGTGTTGAATCCGCGCAGGTCATCAATGAAGATCGTCGTGTGTTGTTGCAGGTTATGCGTTTCGATCATCTCGCCAAACGGCGTGGGCGGCGCATCCAAGCTGATGTTGAACAACTCGCGCTGTTGTCCATCCGCCGTGATGTAGGCAGCGTATATATCGGGCGAGAGGGTATCCAACGTTTGCTCGATTGCCGTGATCACGCCTTCCAAACTGCCCGCGCGGCTGATCAGGTTGGTGCTGCTGTACAGTGTTTCCGTTTCCCGCAGCGCGCCTTCGGTGCTGCGCAGCAGATTACGGTTATCGAGCGACACCGCCGCATTGTCGCGCAGCGTGGTGAAGAACTGCTGTGTTTCCGGCGCTAGGGGCAGCACTTGATCGAAGGTGATCACCAACCAGCCCAATGGCACATCGCGACTGCGGGCGCGCAAGGGCAGCGAGAACAATGCTTCAATGCCTTCAGCGCTCAGCGCTTGACGTGTCTCCGGCGCGAGTTCGGGTTCTTCGCTCACATTCCAGATGAACTGCTCGACAAACGGATTCAATAGGTCGTCGGGCAGCGTCCATGTGGTGCTGTTGTTGGTCGAGCGCATAACGTTGACTTCGGCGGTATCTTCATCAAGCAGCAGCACAAAGGCGTCGCGCCTATGTTCGGCGCGCATTTGCAAGATGATCTGATCGAGCAGTTGGTCATCGTCGATGGCTTCGGCAAGACCGCGCGTGGCATCGTACAGCGTCATCGTGTTTTGCAGGTTGATTTCCAGCGTGCGTTCCAAGTTGCGCAGCGCGGAAATATCTTGCACCGTCACGATAATGCTGAGGATGTCGCCATCGCGTCCTTTGATCGGCGCGGCGTTCATGAGAATGTCGGCGGCGCGTCTGCCGCTGCGGAACAACGCCAAGTCATCCGCGACGGCGGTGCGTCCGGTGGTCAACACACGGTTGATCGGGAGCGTGGTGAGGCTGTACGGTTCGCCCGTGCTGTCAAACAAGCCGTAATCGGCAGCGTCGAAGGTTTTTTGCAGGTCGATCAGCATCCCCAAGAGGCGCTCGGCTTGGTCGTTATACTGCGTTGGACGCAGCGTGCGCGCATCCAACACAATAACGCCTGTGGGCAGCGCGGTGAGGATGGCGCTCAACTGTGAGCGTCCACCTTCCGCTTCCTCAAACAGACGGCGATTTTCCACTGCAACCGCGACCTGTGCCGCCAGTGTTTTGGTCAACTGCTCATCGTTCGCACCTAAATCAGGGGCGTTTAAGGCGCGCCCGACCACCAACACGCCCACCTGTCGCTCACCTAAACGGATCGGCTCAACCAAGTGTTTGCCGAAATGCAGGATCAGATCATCGGGCGAGTCGACAAAGGCGGGATAGCTGCGTGGTTCGTTGACCAGCAGCGAATGCCCCAAACGCAGCGCGTGCGTCAGCGGCATGTTGTCACGCTCGATATCGTAAGTTTCGGGCAGCACCGCGACGGCTTCGCTGGTCGGCACCCGCTGGATCACGCGGCGCAGCGTGCGTCCGTCGTCATCGAGCAGCGCCAGCAGCCAGCGATCATAATTGGCGGGGCGGGCAATTTCTTCAAAGACGCGCTCAAGCCGTTCGACCAACTCGCCACCGATGTCGCTGGCAAGCTGACCCGCTTCCGCCAGCGCCAGCGCGCGTTGGGCTTGTTCTTGCGCTTCGGCAAATAACTGCAAGCTTTCGATTGCCAGCGCCGCTTGATCCGATACCGCTTGCACGAAGTTGGCGTAATTTTCACCGAAGGCGTTTGGTTGGTCGCTTTCGATCATGATCACGCCGAACCAGCGCAAGCGCGATTGAATTGGCACGATCAACGCGCTGCGTGAACCGCTGCGCTCGAGAATAGCGCGCAGCGGATCATTGGTTTGCAAGCTGACGTGAACATCGGCAAGCAAGGCATAAGTTTCGTCGTGTTCTTCCAGCAGCGCTGGGAAATCGATCACTGACTTCGGAATGCGCGCCCCGACACGGAAATCGGACGCATCCGTATGCGACCACATATAACTGTATTCGAGGAAGGGCGCATGGACATCCGGCGCGGGCGCAGCCAGCAGCACGCTCAAGCGCGTGGCTTGCGGCGCGGCGTTGGTCAAATTTTCGATGGCGACTTGGGACACATTATTCGTGTCAAGCGCGGTGGCAATCGCGCGGCTGGCGGAGTACAAGCGGCGTGTTTCGTCCAGCGCTTGTTCGGTTTGCTCAAGCAAACGGCGATTTTGCAGCACCGTACTCATTTGCCCGGTTAACGCGCGGTAAACTTCGTAATCTTCCTCTGCCAGATCGCGCACGTCCGCGCTGGCGATGATGAACAAGGCGATCGGTTGATTCGCGCTGAACAGTGGGAATACCGCGCCGAAGTGATGATTATGCACGCGCAGCAGATCGAGCAGCGGCGAAGTGACATCCTGCGCGTTGCGATCTTGAATGACGACGGGTTCACGCTGGCGCAGCGGTGAATTGAGGGCGATTTGCATGGGGAAGGCGACATTATCTTCGAGCGCGCGCCCCTGATCGGTGCGGGCGACCACGCGCACGCGCTTCGACCAACCGGTGTTATCGACTTCACCCTCAAACAACGCGAGCTTGAAATCAAGCGTGTTATCGCTGCTGGCAGCCACGGCGGCGCGCACGAGGTCAAGCGCGTCGTTCGCGGTGTTGATCACGCGGCTGGCGGTGTAGAGGCGCTCGATCTCGCTCAGCGTGATCTCGTTCTGGCGCAGCAGCATACGGTTGTCGATGGCGACACCCGCTTGGTCGATCAAGGCGCTGAATAAGCGTCCGTCGCGATCCGTGAAGCGGCGCGGGGTGGGAAACTCGAACAACACCACGCCGCGCCACACACCACGCACGTTGAAGGGGATGAGCGCCATCGACTGTGCGTCTGTGTTCTCCAGAATCGCGCGGAACACCTCATCCAAGCGGGTGTCACGCGCGGCATCGGTCACCAGCGTCACTTGGCTGCTCTGCATGTTCGCGAGCAGTGGGTGATTTTCGACCTCAAGCTCCAAGCCTGTCATTTTGACGGCGCGTGTGCTTTCGTCTTTGTTCGTCCAGTCAGCCGTGATCTCCATCCATTTCGGGTCTTCAAACGAGGGATACTCATCGAAAACGCCGATTTGCGCGCTGATGGCGTCGGTCATCATCGAAATGGTGATCGCCTGCAAAACGTCTTCGAGCGTTTCCGCTTCGTTCAGATAACGGCTGAGTTGATAGAGCGCGAACGTCTCGGAAAGCGTATTTTGCGTTTCCTCATACAGGCGCGTGTTCTCGATAGCGATGGCGACACGTTCCGCCACTGCGCGCATGATCACTTGGTCGCCCTCAGTGAAATTCTCGCCTTCGGGAGCAGCCGCATCGAGGGTGGCGATCACTTCACCGCGCACGGTGATCGGCATCGTCAGCGCGGGCGGCGGTGTGCTGGAAGGCGCGGGCGTGGTTTCCACTTGCAGCAGGTCATAGCGATAGATGTCGGCAAGGGCGCTGCGGTCGCGCGTTTCATCCCACGCCACGCGCGTAAGCTGACGGTTACGGGTGTCGCTTTGGGCGATGCGCGTTTCCGATTGCAGCAGCAAGCGTACATTTTGAATGGCGATGGCGATCTGGTCTGCCAGCATTTGGAACAAGCGCACATCATCCGGTTGGAAGGCGTCGGCTTGCGTGCTTTGAATGTCGAGCGCGCCGATCACCCGTTCGCCGCTGATCAACGGCAGCGCCATTTCCGCGCGCGTGTCAGGCAGCAGCGGGTTGAAGCCGTGCGGCGCGCCGCTGCTGTCGCCCTGCGTATCGTTGACCACCACCGGCTGACGTTCCGCCGTGACCGTGCCGATCACCGTGCGCGAGCCGACCGCTAAGCGGTGGCGGCGTTCGAGCAGCGCGCGCCCGATTTCACCATGACTGTAGGTGAGAACTGCGTTCGCGCCGATGTCATCGACCAGGAACACTTGAGCATGATAGAAACCGAATTCCTGCACGATCAGTTCAATCGAGCGGTTGAGCAGTGCGTCGATGTCGGTGAGCGCGGCGGTTTCGCGGCTGATGCGGGCGGCAACATCCATGCTGCGGCTGTAACGCCCTTGCTGCACGCCGAGTTCGCCGTTCAGTTCTTCGACGCGCCGCGACAGCGACGATAACGCGCCGACCAACTGCCCGAACTCGGTATTTTCGGCTTCGGCGGTCAGCGCGGGCAAGCCGCCTTCACTGGTGTAACGAGCAGCCAGGGCGCTGACTTGCTCAATCGGGCGCAGATTGCGTCGCAGCACCCCCGCGATCGCCAGCGCCAAACTTGTGCCGATGATCACCGAGCCGATCAGCGGGACGAACATAATTGCTGTCACGCCGCTGAACAGCGCATCCACCGAGTCGATTAGAACGATGCTCCAGCGCTGTTCGAGCGCGTTGCCCAGCGCAATATCGACATTTGACACGATGCGATCCTCAACGGTTTGCGCGTTCAGGGTCGTGTTCAGGTCTGCCAACGCGCTAACATCCGCCGCTGTGCCGATCTGCGGCGCGCGTTCGAGTGCCAGCGCACGCATTGTGTCGGCTTCAGGCGTGGCGCTGTCGAAGATCACCAAGCCGGCAGTGTTGGCGATCAGCACGCGCCGATCGGACAATTCGCTGACGGCGCGCGTGATGTCGGAAGCGATGCTGGCAAGCAAGGGCGCAGTAGCGAAATCGACCTGCATGATGCCCGCCACCGTCGCCGGATTACTCAGCGGCGCCACTGGCACGCTGACGCGAATAAACGGCGCGATGCGGTCGAGAATCGGGGCGTTCGGGTTCAGTTGAAAGCCAATATCTTCAACATAGCGGCGCTGCAAGTCGCTGGTCAACGCGGTGACGGTCGGGCTGCCCACGAAAGAGTCGAAGTTGATCGCCCGATCCACGCGCGCGCCGCGATCCGCGTCATAGGTCACCTGTGACCACTGTGCGCCGTTGAAGGTGATATAACGCATGGCGAGAATATCGCCGCGCGCACTCAATGTCGCGTTGACCATATCGCCCAGCAAGTCATTCTGGGCGTTGTCTAACACGGCGCTGCCCACCGTTTGGAGGGTGGCATCGGCAAACGTGCGCGCATCCGCGGCATAGCGCTCGGCAGTGTCGATCAATAAGCGTTCGATCTCGCGATCAAGCGCTTGTTGTAAAATGCTGATTTCAGTGGTGTGTCCTTCGATCAGCACGTTGATGCGCGTGGTGCGTAAGCCAAGGGTAAGCACGACGCCGATGACGACGAACACGCCCACCACCAAAGGAACGATCACACGGTTCAAGCGTTGGATCAGAGGGCGGTGCGCGCCCTCGACGATGCGGTTAGTGGTCATTCCGTCACGCTCCGTTACCATTTCCGTTCTGATGACGCTCGTTCAAGCGAATGCTTACCGCTGGCGAGCGCAGCGCTTGCCCGACTTCGCGCACGGCGGTTTGCAGAATTTCATCAATTGAGGTTTGCGCGCTGATCTTCGCGGCGATCTCATTGACCAAGCGTTCGCGCTCAAACGCGCGCTGGCTTTCTTGGAACAAGCGCGCATTGTCGAGACTGAGCGCGAGTCGATTCGCCAATTCGCGCGCCAGTTCGAGCTTATCATCGCTCATCGAGCCGGCGGGAATTTCCCACTCGACCGCGCCTAGGGTTTGCCCACGAAGCTGCACCGGCACCGCCAGCGGGATGGTGTTGCGCTCGGTGCGCGCGCCCATGACCACGCTGCCGCTGGTGATC
>JBGSRB010000582.1:0-15178 GCA_041737735.1 Anaerolineae bacterium
GTGTGGCGCGACTGGGTGAACATCGATCATGATGATTCGCAGGCGTATGTCGATGATCTGGCGCTGTTAGAAGAAGCGCTTAGTTTTGTCAGCGAGTTGGGGTAAAGCATCATGCCGATTATTGTCGAGGGCGGCGCGCCGCTCAACGGAGTGTATACGCCAGCGGGCAACCCGAACGCCGCGCAAGCGCTGATCGCCGCCGCGCTGCTGACCGACGCTGAAATTACGCTGCATAACGTGCCGCGCACACTCAGCACGCAGACCATCTACACGCTGGCGGAACAACTCGGCGCGGCGCTGACATGGGATGACGACACCGTGACCGTCGCTCAAGCGCGCATGAACCGCCGCACGATCAGCGAAAGCGATGTCTCGACGGGCGCGCTGTTGTTCGCTGCGCCCATGCTGATTCAGCGCCAGCAGATTCGCATCGAGATCGATTTTCCGCTGAATCGCATCCGCACGCATTTAGAAGCCATGCGCGATCTCGGTATCGACATTGTAACCAGCGCGGGCGCGGTCGAACTCAAAGCCGCACCGTGGGACACGAAAGACATTGTGCTGACACAAGCCAGCGTGACCGCGACGGCGATCATCGTGATGCTGGCGTCACGCTTGGGGCGCGAAACCGTGATCCATAACGCCGCGTGCGAACCGCACGTGCAGCAGTTATGCGATCTGCTGGTGTCGATGGGCGCACGTATCGACGGGATCGGCTCGAACCTGCTGCGCGTGTTCGGCGTGAGTGAATTGGGCGGCGCAAGCATCACCCTGCGCCCCGATCACATCGAAGCGGGCAGCATCGCAGCGCTTGCCGCGCTCAGCGGCGGACGGGTGCAGATCGACGGTATTTGCCGCGATGATCTGCGGGTGATCAGTAAGATTTTCTGGCGTTTGGGCATCACGCTCGATCTGGACGAATTCACCGCTTATGTGCCTAAGCATGAAACGCTCACGGTTTCCAATCGCGAAGAAGATGTTGACGCCAGCATCGAAAGCGCGCCGTGGCCCGGCTTTCCGTCGGACTTAGTGGCGGTGGCAACTGTCGCGGCGACGCAGGCGCGCGGCACATCGCTGATTCACGAGAAGATGTTCAACAACCGCCTGCTGTTCATCGACAAACTCAAAGCGATGGGCGCGCAGATTGTGTTGTGCGATCCGCACCGCGCGATTGTGGTCGGGCGCACGCATTTAAGCGGCGTCTACATGGATACGCCGGATGTGCGCGCGGGCTTGGGTTTGCTGGCGGCGGCGCTGATCGCGCGCGGGCGCTCGACCATCGACAATGAGCAGGTGCTTGAGCATACGTTTAGCGGTGTGTTGGGCAAGCTGCAAGCGTTGGGCGCGCAGATTCAGATCACATGAACGCTGCCCAAACCGCTTCTAGCACGATCAACGGGCTGCGTGTCGCGCAGACGATCCTTCAGCCGAGCAGTGCGCTGCACCAGCCGATCTTGATGCTGCATGGGTGGGGCGCGGATCGCAGTTTAATGCTGCCTCTAGCTGAAAAACTCGCGCCGTTGGGGTATCCGCTTTACATCCCCGACTTGCCCGGCTTTGGCGAAAGTGATCCGCCGCCGCAGGCGTGGACGGTGAGCGATTACGCCCAATTCACGCTGGCATACATGAACGCGCATGATCTCAAGCGGGTGTTTCTGTTCGGGCATTCGTTCGGCGGGCGCATAAGCTTGTATCTCGGTGCGGAACAGCCCGCGCGCGTGATCAAGCTGGCGCTGGCGAACAGTGCCGGTGTGCCGCCTAAGCGATCGTTGGCGGCGCAGATGCGCTTGAATGTCTATAAGGGTGTGCGCGGCGGGTTGTATCGCATCGGGGCGCGCGGCGTGGCGGATGGTCTGCGCGCGTGGTATACGCGGCGCTATGGATCAGCCGATTTTCGCGCGGTCGATGGCGTCATGCGTGAGACACTCGTGCAGGTGGTCAGCGAGAATATGCTACCTTATGCACGGCGCGTGCGCGCGTCTACACTGTTGTTTTGGGGCGAAAATGACGAAGATACGCCGCTGTGGATGGGGCAAACGCTGGAACGGACGATCCCCGACGCGGGCTTGATCACGTTTCCGAATGTGGGGCATTACAGCTATCTTGAGCGTCTTGCGGACGTGACGCGGATCGTTGATCACTTTTTCCGGGGATGACAAAAAAACAGAGGCGTTCCCCTGATGCTGGAAACGCCTCTAAACTTGCACGCCTTGATTGACCCGCAAGCGTTTTACGATTCGACTGCGATCACGGTTTCACCGCGATACGTGCCGCACTTGCCACAGACGCGATGTGAGACATGATACTCACCACAATTTTCGCAGCGCACCAAGTGTTTCAGCGTCAGCGAATCATGTGCGCGGCGGCGATTACGGCGGCTGCGAGAGTGTTTTCTTTTCGGCAGCGGACCCACGATTGACTCCTCAATTTCCGATTTCTACACGCAGGAACGCGCGAAGAACAACCCGACAGTATGAACGATGATTATACGGGGCGTGAGTCGTCAGCGTCAAGGGGCGGCTTGGTTCTTGTCGTTGTGCCAGCCTTCCCAATCATCGGGGTTGGGTAACTGCCCTTGCAGCGTGGAATCGGCGCGCAGCAGGGTTTCGTTCGCTCCCACAAAGTCAGACGCGGTGCTGTAACGCGCTTGGGTTAAGTTCGACACCAAGATGCCGAAGAAGCGCAGCAGCGGGCTGGGCGTCACCATGATCGCCACTTGGAAGGTCGGTTTTGCCTGCACCACCCGCATCGCGCGGATCATGCGATCAAACCCTTGCGGAATGCGCGACACGGGGCGCGTATCGACGATCAAATGCAGGGGTTCCGTGCTGTTATCGAGCAGCACCCGCAGCTCGTGATTGGTGGCTTCCATTTCGGTGGCGGTCAGTTCACCCCAATTGAGGGTGATCGCAACTCGATTTTCAACATACCACTTGACTTCATAAGGCATAACAATCCCCTCCTTGCTGGCAGCATCGCTATTCATTCGTGAGTATAACGTAAATTGCGCTTACGGTAACTTAAGATTATAGACTGGTCAGGGACATCATATTAAAAGTATGAATGGCGTGCCGTCGAAAAATTGCAGGGGCTTAACCCGTCAAGCCCCTGCGAAAAATGCCAATTGATAAAGCCGTTTAACCTTTGCGCTGGTTGATCGCAGCAGTCAGCGCCGGGATGATCTGAAAGAGATCGCCCACTAAGCCATAGCGCGCCAGCTTGAAGATCGGCGCGTCGCCGTCTTTGTTGATGGAGACGATGATCTTGCTGGTTCGCATTCCGGCTTGATGCTGAATCGCGCCGCTGATGCCGCAGGCGATATAGAGATCGGGCGCGACGGTTTTGCCCGTTTGCCCAACTTGGTGCGCGTAGGGGATATAGCCCGCATCGACCGCTGCGCGACTCGCGCCGACCGCCGCGTTTAACACATCAGCCAGCGGTTGTAGCACATTGGCGAAGCCATCCTGCGCTTTCCACACGGCGGCATCGGCGGCATCGGCGGGCGGAGTCTTGGGATTATTCGCCAGCCCGCGCCCACCACTGACGATGATCGCCGCATCGGTCAAGCTGACCGTGCCGATCTCCGCTTCAAAACTTTCGATTTTGGTAGCGACCTGATCTTCGCTCAAGACGGGCGCGGTCGTCGTGATGGCAACCGATCCGCCCGCGTTAACGTTGGGTTGGAACGCGCGTGCGCGCACTGTCACGAACTGGGTGGCACTCGTCAGCGCTTCGACAGCGCTCAACACTTTGCCCGCGTAGGCGGCACGTTCAGCGTGGATCGCACCATCCTGCACCGTGAGGCTTAACACGTCGCCCAACAGGGGCGCGTCGGTATCGGCGGCGCTGGCGGCAAGCAGTTCGCGTCCGCGTGAAGTCGCCGCTGCGACCACCGCGCGCGGCTGCTGATCGTTGACTAACTGCGTCAGGAGCGCGGCGTAGGGTTCGAGACGGAAGTCATTCAGCGTGGCGTCGGCGCAGATGATCGCCTGTGACGCGCCATAGGTTCCGGCTTGGTTCGCATTAGCTTCCGCGTTCGTGCCAAAGACCAACGCCACCAACGGAACACCGAAGGATTCCGCCAGCGCGTGACCCGCCGCCAGCGCTTCCCAGCTCGCGGGGACAGGTTCGCCGTTGAACGTTTCGATCCACGTGAAAACCGCGCTCACAGCACCTTCTCCTCAATCAATTTTTCGACCAGTTTGGCGGCTTGTTCTTCCGGCGTGCCGTCGATCATTTCTAAGCGGGTTTCGCGCGCGGGCAGATTTTTATACGCGCTGATCTTGGTGCGCGCGTTCACGCTGACGCCCAGATCGCCTAACGTCCACACCGGGATCACGGCTTTGCCCGCCTTGCGAATGCCCATAAACGACGGATAACGCGGCGCGTTGATGTCTTTCATCACGGTGATTACGGCCGGCAGGCGGCTGGTGACGATCTGCTTGCCTTGTTCGAGCAGACGCTCGACTTGAATCGTGCCAGCGGCGTAATCGATGGCGATGATCAACGACACGTAGCTGATCATCGACCAGCCGAGTTTGCGCGCGATCTGGTACGTGTGCTGATCCGTGCCTACATCCACGCTTTCTTTGCCGCAGATGATCAGGCTGACATCGCCCACTTTCGTGACGGCAGCAGCGGCGGCGGTAGCATAACTGAGCGAGTCGGTCGTGTCGAGTGCGGGATCATCCACGCGGATCGCTTCGCTCATGCCCATTGCCAGCGCGTGTTTGAGGGCATCGTTGTGCAGTTCGCCGCCGATGGCGATCACGACGCTTTTCCCCGCGCCTTTATCCGCTTGCATGAGCGCTTCTTCCAGCGCGTACTCGTCCCACGGGTTGACGACCGTAGCGGCATCGCCCCAAACGACGCTGCCGCTGGCATTTACTTCGACTTTTGCCGCAGTATCGGGTGTGCTGCGGGTAAATACGACGACAGTCAAGGTTAATCCTCCTGTAAAGAAACCTTTATTGCAGCGTATTTTAACGCACAGCCCCCGCGCATGACAGATGAAACGTGTTACCCGCTGCGCTTACGCCTCCAACAGCGCGTTGATCGTCGTGCGGAAATCACGTTCGCGCCCGCGTGCGCGCGCGGCGGCGATCTCGGTGGCATCGATGCCGTAGACATGTGCGTCAGACTCGACATCCGCGATCACTTGTTCAGCGACGAAATGGGTTTTGCCGTCAATCGATGGATGATTAAGCGCGAGTTCGGCATATTCGAGCGCTAACATGGGTTCGTGCTGCATTATCTTCACGGCTGCCATCGATGCCAGCGCCGACACGGCTACTGCCAGCGCGCGCGCTTCCATCGCTACGCGCAGCGCTTCCAGCAGATGCGCGGCGGCTTGCGGCAGTTCGCCCAATAACGCGCTGACTTCGCCTAAGCGCGTCAGGCTGCTGGCGATGCCCCAACGATAATCCGCCTCACGATACAGCGCGAGACTAGCGTCGAAATGCGCGCGCGCCGCCGCATAGGAACGCAGTTCCATCAGCGCTTCGCCCACTTGCTGCGTCAGCACAGCGCGGCGGCGGGTGGTCGTTTCGATGCGATCTTGCAGTTCCAACGCACGCTCGAAGAAGGCGCGCGCCAGCCCATACGCGCCCGTTTTCAGGGCTTGTTCGCCCGCCAGCGCCGCGAAGCGTTCTTCGTGTTCAGCGTCGCCCGCCATGCGCCAGTGATACGCCAGCAGACCGGCGTTCGGCTGACCATATTGATAAACGCTTTCATTCGCCAGCGCGACGCGGCGGTGCGTTTCGCGCAGCAGATCAGTGGGCAGGTCACGCAGTACGCCTTCACGCAGCTTGTTGTGGGCAAAGCGCCAGCGTCCGTCTTGCACTTCTAGTACAGCGGCGTCGGCACAGTCTGAGAGCCATTTTTCCAACTGCGCCGCCTGATCGCCCAACACTTCACGCAGCACCGCCAGATCAAGCGAACGCCCCGCCACCGCCGCGATCTTGAGCAAGCCTTGCGCGCGCGCGCGCACATGCCCTAAGCGGCGCTCGATTACGCCGGTCACGCCACCTGTCAACACATGAGCGGGCAGGGGCGATTGTCCGACGCCTTCAAGCTGACCACTTTCTTGCGCCAGTGCGCGCACCACCTCGACCAGAAAGAAGGCGTTCCCTTCAGTTTCGCGTTGCAGCAGCGCCAGTAAATTGGGGTTGCGTCCGGCTTCACCCAACATGGCTTCGGCAAGCTGCGCGGTTTCCTGAACGTTAAGGCGCTGCAAATGCAGGCGCGTCATATCCGCGAGGGATTCATGCAGCGCGGGTTGTTCGTCATCACGATAGCTGGCGATGATCAAGAGGGGCAGGTTGGCAGATAATGTGACGATGCGATGCAGCAGCGCTAAACTTTCTTCTTCCGCCCAGTGCAAATCTTCGAGCATCAATACTAAAGGCTGACCATAACGCAAAAATAAACCTTCGACCGTATTCATCAAACGCACAAACGCCGCTGCGGGCGTGACTTCCGGCGGATTAGCGACTTTACGCTCAAGCAATTGTTCAATGTCGGGGATGAGGGCTTTCAGCACACTCGCGTTGTAATCGTCGGGATTAGTCAGCAGCGCCAACCAGCGCAGCGGGTCGCGCCACAATTCATATGGTGTAGTGACCGAATCAACCGCTTGCCCACGCAATACCGTTATGCCAGCGACCAATGCTTGTGTACGCACTTCATCGATCAAACGCGACTTGCCCACGCCGCTTTCCCCGCTCAGCAAATAGGCGGCGCTTTTATCCGCCAGCAGCCCGTTCAGCGCTTTGGACAGCGTCGATAATTCGCTTTCACGCCCGACGAATGCCGCCGCTTGCAGAAAACTTTCACGGGTGGCGGCAGTTTCGGTCATGAGCTGCTTATTCGTCGCCATGTTGAACTGTGTGATCGCGCGCGTGGAGTCGCTCAAGCGTTCTTGCGGGTCTTTTTGCAGCAATCGCCCGACCACAAATTGCAGCATTGGCTCGTTGGCTAACACCGTGAGATCGGGTGCTTCGCTCATCACTTGTTGATACAATGCGGTCAACGTGGGCGCGTCAAACGGCAGTTCGCCCGTGAACACGCGATACGCCATCACGCCAAAAGCATAGAGATCGGTTGCCTGCGTCGGCGCTGCGCCCTGCCACACTTCGGGCGCCATATAATTGGGCGTTCCCGCGACTTCACCCGTCGGCGCTTGTTCCCGCATGACCGACAAGCCGAAGTCAAGCAGTTTAACGCTGCCATTTTGAACCAGCACGTTCGACGGCTTGAGATCGCGGTGCAGCACGCCCCGCCGATGCAAATAGGCAAGGGCTTGTAGAATTTGCGCCAGTAACGCGATCTGCCCTTCGCGGTCAAGACCGTGCGCCGCCTCAAGGAAGGACTCCGCCGAGTCAAGCAGTTCCATCGTGTAGTAGGGTTGGTGTGCATCGTCAGCGAAACCGTAATCTAACACGCTGATGATGTTGGGATGGCGCAGCGACGAGAGAATGCGAAACTCACGCGCCAGCAGTAGATCGAGATCCTCGTCGGCGTCCATGCGGGTGGCATAAGCGAGAAACTCGGAAGGCACTGACACCCGTTTGAGCGCGACCCGCTGCCCCGTCAAACGATCATGCGCGCGGAACACCGTTCCCATCGCGCCTGAGCCGATTTCATCAAGTAAACGATAGCGATTACCCAACATCGTCATGACGATCATTCCCCCCAAAGGCGTGTCACTAGATTATATTGCGTGGTAGGCGTGCCTGCTGTAAGGTTTGCATAATTGTAACGTGGGTGCGCCGAAATGGTGCTATATCCATGTGTGCCGCCCTAACATTGAGCCGCCGCCGTCCGCCTGCTATAATGCACTAAAAGTTTGTGAAGATTAGCACGCATGGGCGCTGCGCTCATTGATCACTCATCACGCGGCGCTATGCTTATGCTAATTTAGCCGATGTATCTTGCGTCTTTATCGAGACCATACTGAAGGAGCTTTCCATGTCGCAGAGTAGTAAAGGACTCGCCGGCGTTTCCATTGGCGACAGCCGTCTAAGTTTTGTCGATGGCGCTGAGGGTCGCCTGATTTACGCCGGTTACAAGATCGAAGAACTGGCGGAATACGCCTCTTACGAAGAGGTGGTGTATTTGCTCTGGAACGGTCGCCTGCCCAACGCGGCGGAACTCGAAGGGTTGCGCGCCGATATTGCCGCAAATGCTGCTTTGCCCGCAGGTGTGATCACGCAGATGAAGGGACTCCCCAAAGACGCCGATCCGATGGCGGTGCTGCGGACGGTTACATCGATGTTGGCGCATTACGACTCGGAAAGCGAAGACACCAGCATCGAAGCGCAGAAGCGTAAAGCGGTGCGCTTGACCGGACAGGTGACGACCGCCACCGCCGCGTGGGATCGCATCCGTAAGGGTTTGGAACCCGTCGCGCCGCGCGCCGATCTTGCGTTGTCAGCCAACTTTCTGTATATGCTGACCGACGCTGAACCGCAAGCGGCTGCCGTCGATGCGATTGATACGTATATGGTGCTGCTGACCGAACACAGCATGAACGCCAGCACCTTTGCATCGCGCGTGACCACCAGCACGGGTTCGGATATGCACAGCGCGATCGTCGGCGCTATCGGCACACTCAAGGGTCCCGCGCACGGCGGCGCGAACGCCGAAGCCATGAAGATGTTCATGGAAATTGGCGAAGTTGACAATGTTGAGCCGTGGTTCAACCAATACATTAAATCCGGCGAACGCCGCATCATGGGCATCGGGCATCGCGTGTATAAAGCGCTCGATCCGCGTGCGGCAATTCTGCGGGAGCGTGCCGAAGCGCTCGCCAAGAACAGCGGCAATAGTAAGTGGTTTGAAATCGCCGCGAATCTGGCTGATCTCGCGCGCGCCGATCAATACTTCATCGAGCGCAATCTGTATCCGAACGTCGATTATTACAGCGCGATTGTGCTGTACACGCTCGAACTCGATGTCGATCAGTTCACGCCGCTGTTCGCCATGAGCCGCATGGCAGGCTGGACAGCGCATGTGATCGAGCAGCAGACTGATAACCGTCTGATTCGCCCATCGGCGGATTACGTGGGACCCATGGATTTGTCGTGGGTGCCAATCGAAAATCGCTAAACGCGGTTTGCGGTTGAGTACAGCACGAAAAGGCGATCCACACGGATCGCCTTTTTGATTCAGACGCGGATCACCCCTTGTCAGCATAATTGATACGGTGTATCATCTAAATCTGGTGTGATACACCGTATCATCTACGGTTCAAGGGAGTGAACAGAACAATGGTTGTACGCCGCATCGCAAGTTTAGTAGTGCTATGCCTGTTGATCGTGGGCGCCTCGTTAGTTGGGGCGCAGGATGCGCCGCTGCGCGTGGTTGCCACGTACAGCGTGCTGGGTGACTTGATCGAGAATATCGCCGGGGATAACGTCGAACTCACGGTGCTGGTGGGCTTAGATGGCGACCCGCATGTGTATGAGCCGACGCCGCAAGACCTGATCGCGCTGGCAGAAGCCGACATCCTGTTCGAGAACGGGTTGGAACTCGAACCGTGGATCGATGATCTGTATGTGGCGTCGGGTTCGAGCGCGCTGCGTGTCGCCGTGAGTGACGGCGTCGATGTGCTGGAATTTGAAGCTCATCACGACGACCACGATGATCATGAAGACCACGACGATCACGAACACGGTGGTTTTATGGAAGATGCCGTGATGATCGGCTCGCGTTTGCTGGTCAACGATTACGAAAGCGGCACCGTGCAGGTCATCGATCTGCGCTCGAATGAAGTGATCGCTACGTTTGAACTGAGCGCGCGTCCCAACCTGTATCCATCGGAAGACGGGCGCTATGTATTTGCTGTGCAAGCGGGCGGTGGCGTGACCAATGTTGTGGATAGCGGCGTGTCGATGGTGGCACACGATGATCATTTTGATGCTGTGTTCGAGCGTCCGTCATTGTTGGGCGTGGAAGTCGCCGGTGTAACGCCGATTCACTTTGTGGCGCACGATGGTCAGATTGCCATTTTTAATGATGGTGACGGCACGGCGTCGATCTTTCCGCAAAGTTACCTGTTCGACTCAGCGGCTGCGATCGTCACGCTGACAACTGCGCGCCCGCATCATGGCGCTGCCGTGCCGCTGGATGATGTGGTGCTGATCAGCACGCCCAACATGGAAGACCTGAACAGCGCTTTGCCCATCGGCGTTGATGTGATGACGATGGATGGCGAAATTCTGCAAAGTTTCCCGGAATGCCCCGGCTTGCACGGTGAAGCGGCGTATGGTCATGATGGTGCTGCGTTCGGTTGCACCGACGGCGTACTGCTGATCGAACGTGACGGTGACTCGTTCGTCTCGCGCAAGATCAATAACCCGACCGCCAACCCTGATCTGCGTACGGGAACGCTGTATTACACGGAAGGCGCCCAATACTTGCTCGGCAATTATGGGCAGACCAGCGTCGTCCGCATTGATCCGGTTGCTGGCACATCGGAAGTCGTGCTTGACGCGGGGCAGCGCATCTGGCGCTTTCAGTATCATGGTGAAGATTTAGCGAAAATGGTCGCGCTGACGATTGATGGCAACCTGCATGTGATCGATATTGCCACAGGTGAGATCGAAGGCACGGTGCAGGTGGTCGATCCGTTCCGTGCGCCCGCCAGTGGACGCGCCTCCGCGCGCCCGACTTTTGTCACCAACGGACACATGGCATATGTCAGTGAGCCGCTGCCCGGCGATATTCGCGCGGTTGATCTCGAAACGCTCGAAATTGTCGAAGGACGCATCTTTGTGGGCGGCAAGCCCGCCAACATGGCGGTGTTTGGCTTCACCGCTGCCAGCGAACTAGGTGAGCATGATCACGACGATCACGATGATCATGACCATGACCATCACGATCACGAACACGGTGAGTTCGATCCGCACACGTGGATGTCGCCGCTGAACGTAATCGTTATGGTCGAGAATATCCGCGCGGCGCTGGTTGATGCTGACTCGGCTAACGCTGAAACCTATAATGCCAATGCTGCCGCTTACACCGCCGAACTCGAAGCGCTGGATGCGTTCGTGCGCGAACAGGTGGCGTTGATCCCCGAAGCAAATCGCATCCTGATCACGACGCATGAGTTGTTCGGCTACTTCGCGCGCGATTACGGCTTCGATCTGACCGACTCGGCGCTGCTGTCGGTGACGACGGCGGCGAGTGATCCGGCGGCGGGTGAGATTGCTGCGCTGATCACGGCGATTCGTGAAGTGGGTGTGCCAGCAATCTTTGTCGAGAATGTGGGCAATTCGGCGTTGATGCAGCGTATCGCTGATGAAGCGGGCGTTGTGCTTGCGTCCGAACTGTATACGCATGGTTTAGGTGCGGCGGGTTCAGGCGCGGATACCTATCTGGACATGATCCGCTATAATATCGGCATCATTGTCGAGGCACTTCAGTAGAAACCCATGCCATCTTACAGCAGCCGTGTTCATCGTGATCCACAACCTAACGCGCCCGCGTTAGACATCCGCGAGTTAGTGGCGGCGTATCCGGGAACACGGCGACTGGCTTTGCGCGGCGTCACGTTATGTGTGCCAATTGGCGCGCGCGTGGCGCTGGTCGGGCATAACGGGGCGGGCAAGTCCACCTTGCTGAAGGCAATCGCGGGCTTGCTGCCCATTCGATCTGGCACGCTGTTGATTTACGGTAATCCGCCGGGTGCGTGCCATCATCGCGTGGCGTATCTGCCGCAGCGTGGCGAGATCGATTGGCGTTTTCCCATCACCTTACGAAAATTGGTCGTCACGGGGCGCTATGTCCATCTAGGCTGGTTCAAACGCCCGACGCGCGACGATTGGCGCATCGCGGATCAGGTGATCGATCAACTCGGTTTAAGCGAGTTGCGCCAGCGTCAGATCGGGCAGCTTTCCGGCGGACAGCAGCAGCGCGCCATGCTTGCCCGCGCGCTCGCGCAGGATGCCGATCTGCTGCTGCTGGATGAACCCATGAACGCGGTTGACGTGGAAACGCGCGCGATCATCAGTGATGTGCTGGCAAATCTGCGTGCGCGCGGCAAAACCGTGATCACCGCCACGCATGATCTGGGCAGGCTGGAAACCGACTTCGACGGCGCGCTCTATCTGGCGGAAGGTCACGAGATCGCGCCGCCAGCAAGCGCATTCAGCGGCATCAAGATCGGCGCTTTATGAGCGAAATCATCGAGTGGCTGATCGCGCCGTTCCGCTTCGGCTTCATGCAAACCGCGCTGATCGCCGCCGTGCTGGTCGGCTTGGCGTGCGCCAGCATCGGCGTGTATGTGGTGCTGCGGCGCATGGCGTTCATCGGTGATGCGCTGGCGCACACGATTCTGCCCGGCGTCGTGATCGCCTATCTCAACCAATGGAATCTAAGCGGCGGCGCGCTGATCGCGGGCTTGGCGACGGCGTTAGGCATCGGTTGGCTGTCGCGGCGTGAGGCGATCCGTGAGGACACCGCGATTGGCGTGGTGTTCACAGGCATGTTCGCGTTCGGCGTGCTGCTGATGAGCAGTGCGCGCTCATTCCGCGATTTTACGCACATCCTGTTTGGCAACATTTTGGGCGTGGCGGCGGGTGATCTGGCGCTGATCGCCGCGATCACGATCTTGGTGCTGGCGCTGCTGCTGCTGTTTTACAAGGAACTCGAACTGACATCATTTGACCCGATTCATGCCGAAGTGATCGGGCTGAAAGCCGCGCGCCTGCGCTATCTGCTGCTGATTCTGCTGGCGTTCACGGTGGTCAGCAGCATTCAAATCGTGGGCGTTGTCATGACTTCCGCGCTGTTGATCACGCCAGCGGCGGCGGCATCGCTGCTGACGAATCGCTTGTCGCATATGATGCTGATCGCCGCTGTGATCGCGGTGCTGGCGGGCATCATCGGGTTGTATGCGTCGTTTTACGCGAATGTGGCATCGGGCGCGGCGATTGTGCTGGCGTGTACGGGCTTTTTCGTCGCCGCGTGGGTGCTGCATGAGGTGCGCGAACGTTTGCAGCGCGTGGGCGATGAGGACGCGCTCGAATTGGCGGAATAATGTACGGGCGACGCATTGCATCGCCCCTACGCCGATTTATGGTCTAGCTCACATCGCTGCGCGCATCTTGCAAGCTGCGGATGCGAACACCGAGTAACTCGTGTTCCGACTGCGTGAGATCGGGATCGATCTCGTAGAGCGTGCGCGCTTCACGCTGCGCCAATTCGACTAATTCGGGCTGCATTTGCTCATCCAGCGCGGATGACTGCCCGCTCTGGCGCGTGCCGATCAAATCGCCTGCGCCGCGCAACTGCCAATCGATCTGCGCCAGTTGGAAGCCATCGTTGGTCATTTCGAGCGCGCGCAGACGTTTACGCGCATCCTCAACAGGTGAATCGCACACCAAGAAGCAGTACGCTTGTAACCCGCTGCGTCCCACCCGTCCGCGGAATTGATGCAACTGCGCCAGCCCGAAGCGCGTCGCATTCTCGATGATGATCACGGTGGCGTTGGGAATATCGACGCCGACTTCCGCCACTGAGGTTGTGACCAGCACATCAAACTCGTGATCGCGGAAGGCTGCCATCACCGCGTCTTTTTCGGCGGGACGCATCCGTCCGTGCAGCAAGCCCACTTGATGATGGCTGAACACACGCTGCAAACGGTCGAAGTTTTCGATGGCGGCTTCGGCTTCGATGTGTTCGGATGCCTCCACCAGCGGATAGACAATGAACACCTGATGCCCGCGTTCGAGTTCCGGCTCGACGATATGCTCGTAGATGCGATGGCGCTCGTTCGGCTCGATCACGCGGGTTTTGACGGGCAGGCGACCGGGCGGCATTTCGTCAATCACGGATTGATCGAGATCGGCGTACAAGGTCAATGCCAGCGTGCGCGGGATCGGCGTGGCGGTCATCACCAGCAGATGCGGATTCGTGCCTTTGCTCCGCAGCGCGCCGCGCTGTTCAACGCCGAAGCGGTGCTGTTCGTCAATCACCGCGACCGCGAGATCGTTAAACGTCACGCCCGACTGAATCAGCGCGTGCGTGCCGATCACGACATCAATCGCGCCTGACTCCAAGCCTGCGTAGACCGCTTCGCGTTCGGCGCTGTTCATTGATCCGGTCAGCAGCGCGACCACCGGAGTTTTGCCGTTGGTGAGTTCTGACGGCATTTTCGCCAGCGTCGCGCCGATGCCGCGAAAATGCTGTTCGGCTAGAATCCCCGTAGGCGCCATGATCGCGCCCTGTTTGCCCGCCATGACCGCCAGCGCTAAGGCTGTCGCTGCCACCGCCGTTTTGCCCGACCCGACATCGCCTTGCAGCAGACGATTCATGGGGATGGGCTGCGCGAGATCGGCGCGCAAGTCGTCAATCGCGCGGCGCTGCGCCCCCGTCAGCGGGAAGGGGAACGCCGCATCAATGAAGGCTTGCAGCGCGTCGTCCTCAACCGTGATCTCATGGGCGGGGATCGACTGCCACGCGCGCCGATTCGCCATGATCGTGAGCTGCATGATCAGCAGTTCGTCGAACACCAAGCGCCGCCGCGCGTGCATGAGATGATCCTCGCCCGCTGGAAAATGCGCTTGTTCGAGCGCCCAACCGAGATCAGCCAGATCGACGCGCTCCAGCGTGCTTTCCGGAATGTAATCGGGGATGTTTTCCGCCCAATAGCTGACGATCTTCCGCATCAAGGCGCGCATTTGCTTCATGCCCAAGCCTTCTGTCAGCGGATAGACGGGCAGAATGCCGGGCGTCTTGAGATCGTCAGGATCGACCACGTGCATATCCGGGTTGGACATCTGAATGCGCCCGCTGAAGAAGGTCGTCAGACCGCGCACGACGAGATGCTGACCTTCTTTGATCTGGCGGATGAGGAAGTGCTGTCCGAAGCACATGATGCCCAAGCGTGCGGTTGTGTCGTCGATCTCCATGTAGAAATCGCGGCGTCCGTTGGCGCTGGCGCGGATCGTGGTGTGACGCACCGTGCCGATCACGGTCGCCAGCATGTTGGGCTGTAAACGGCTGATGTAGCTCAGCTTGGTGTAATCGTCGTAAGCGCGCGGCAGGAAATAGAGCAGATCGTTGATCGTGTGGATACCGAGTTTTTCCAGTGTCGCGGCGTTTTTCTCGCCCACACCTTTGATTTTGGTGACGGGTGCGTGCAAACCACGCATGAGGTCGGCGGCGGCTTCCG
>JBGSRB010000587.1:0-11212 GCA_041737735.1 Anaerolineae bacterium
GTGCGTAGATGCTGCGCGGTGGCGCGCTGCGGATTGGTCGGGCTGGTATCAGCACCCAGCACGGCATAATAGCGACCTTCGCTGTTATCTTGATTGAGCGCGCTTTCCAACGCGCGCGTCAACCCGGCTCCACTGGAATAGCGCTTGCTCGGTTCTTTATCCAGCGCTTTGAGGACGACTTTCTCGACCGCTTTCGAGATCAGCGGGTTGTGATCGCGCGGCGGCGGCGGCGGATCGCTCAAATGCTTGAGCGCCACGCTCATCGCGCTCGGATCATCGAACGGCACTTTGCCGGTCAGCATTTGATACAGCACCACACCGAGCGAATACAAGTCGCTTTGCGGCACGGCATTGGCGGAACTGATCGCCTGTTCCGGCGCGATGTAATGCGCGCTGCCGAATGTGTTGCCGATCGTGCCTTCCGAAATGCTGAGCGCCAAGCCGAAATCGGTCAGCACGGCGCGTCCGTCGGGTTTGACCATGATGTTCGACGGTTTAATATCACGGTGGATCACGTCGCGGGCGTGCGCGAAATCGAGCGCCGCGCCAATATCCGCGACGACTTGCAGCACATCGCCCAACGGCAGCAGCGTGCGCGTGTTGATGTGTTCTTTCAGCACTTGGCTTAAATCTTTGCCATCGATGAATGCCATCGCCATGTAATACAGCGCTTCGTATTCACCGAACTGATACACGCTGACGATGTTCGGGTGTTCGAGCCGCGCAATCGAACGGGCTTCACGCTGAAAGCGCTGACGATACTCGCGGTCGTCCGCGCCCGTCAGCAGGCTGGAGTCGATCACTTTGACGGCGGCGAAGCGTTCGAGATTGGGGTCGAAACCGCGATAGACATGCGCCATGCCGCCGCGCCCCAACACTTCGCGGATCATGTAATCGCCTAGCTGCCGTCCAATCAGCGGGTCCGGGATGCTCATGCCAATGCTTTCTCGTGCTTGATGTGCGCTGCTCTTGTTCGATGCTGCCGCAATTATAGCGCGCCGTGCGCGAAATGCACGATGCGCATGGCGGCTGGCGCGCAAAATTTCCGCAGGCGCGAACACGCACGATTGTGTTGACAGCGCGCCTGATTTTCGGTATGGTTGAAGTGGAAAGACAACGAAACCAAATGATGCTAGAAAACGATTACGCACGGCGCAGCACAAGTAAAAGTTAGACTTAACGTTTAGAAGGTTATTCATGCACGAGCTTTTAATCACGATGGAAGGGATTGAAAAATCCTTTCCCGGTGTTCATGCGTTGGCAGACGCGCGCTTTGATCTGCGCGTGGGCGAAGTTCACGCGCTGGTGGGCGAAAACGGCGCGGGTAAATCCACGTTGATGAAGATTCTCGCGGGCGTGTATCGCAAAGACGCGGGACACATCCACCTCAGCGGGCGCGAAGTCGAAATCCATAACCCGCGTGAGGCGCAGCACTTCGGCATCAGCATGATTCACCAAGAACTCAACCTGATGCCGCATCTCACCGTCGCGCAGAATATCTTCATCGGACGCGAACCGCGCTCACGCCTGCCCTTCGTGCTGGACGACAAAAGCATCAACCTGCAAACGCGCGACCTGCTCGACCGCCTGCGCTTGACCATCAACCCGCGTATGCGCGTCACTGATCTGACCGTTGCGCGCCAACAGATGATCGAAATCGCCAAAGCGCTGTCGTTCGACTCCAAAGTGTTGATCATGGACGAGCCGACCGCCGCGCTGACCGAAAGCGAGATCGACGAATTATTCCGTGTGATCAGCGAGCTGCGCGCGCAAGGCGTGGGCATCGTCTACATCAGCCACCGCCTAGAGGAACTCAAGCGCATCTCGGATCGCATCACGGTGATGCGTGACGGGCGCTACATCGACACCCAGCCGACGCCTGACGTAGCGATTGACACGATCATCAGCTTGATGGTCGGGCGCACGATCTACGAAAGCGCGCAGGAAACGCCGGACAGCAGCGCCCAAGAGATTGTGCTGGAAGTGCGCGACTTGAATCGCGGGCGCGTGCTGAAAGACATCAACTTCACGCTCAAGCGCGGCGAGATTCTCGGCTTCGCGGGCTTGATGGGCGCGGGACGCACCGAAGTGGCGCGCGCTGTGTTCGGCGCGGATCGCATCGACAGTGGCGAGATTTTCGTGCGCGGGCGCAAGGTCAAGATTCGCACCCCGCGCCACGCTGTGCATCACGGCATTGGTTATTTGAGCGAAGATCGCAAGCGCTACGGCTTGACCGTCAAAATGGACGTGGAAACCAACGTGGTGCTGGCGTCATTCGAGAAGTTTCTATCGGGCTTGGGCTTGGTCAACACGCGCAAAATGGGCGACACCGCGCGCGGCTATGTCGAGTCGCTCGATATTCGCACGCCCAGTGTGCGCCAGCGCGTGAAAAATCTGAGCGGTGGCAACCAGCAGAAAGTCGTGATCGCCAAGTGGCTGACCGCCGACACCGACATTTTGATCTTCGATGAGCCAACGCGCGGCATCGACGTGGGCGCGAAAAGTGAAATTTACAAGCTGCTCAACGATCTGGCGGCGCAGGGCAAGGCGATCATCATGATCTCGTCGGAACTGCCCGAAATTTTACGCATGAGCCATCGCATCATCGTCATGTGCGAAGGGCGCATCACGGGGGAACTCAACGCCGCCGACGCCACGCAAGAGGCGATCATGCGTTATGCTACGCAGCGCAGCGCGGTCGTTGAAACGGCAGTGTGACACTCAAAGCAACACATTGTTGACCAATAATTTTTGCGAAAGACGAGACTAGACAACTTATGGTCGAAGCAACCCGATCCACCACTACCGAAGTCGCGCCGCGCCGCCCACTGATCCCTGCCGAAGCCACGCAAAAAGTGTTGGCGTTCGCCGCGCTGATCATTTTGATCGTCGTGTTCTCAGCCGCATCGCCTAACTTTCTCACGTTCAACAACATCAACGGCATTTTGCTGGCGACGGCGGTCAACGGTATTCTCGCGCTCGGCGTGACCTACGTGATCATCACGGCGGGCATTGACCTGTCCATCGGCACGGTGATGACCTTCAGCGCGGTGCTGACCGGCGTCTTTATCACCAACTGGGGGCTGCCCATTCCCATCGGCATTCTGGGCGGCATCCTCACGGGTGGATTCGCCGGCTTCATCAACGGCGTGGTGATCGCCAAGCTCAAAATTCCGCCGTTCATCGCCACGTTGGGCATGATGTATATGGCGAAGGGCTTAGCGCTGATCATCAGCGAACTGCGCCCGATTTACTTCACCGACACGCCCGAATATCGCAGTGTAGCCATGGGATCAATCATCCCCGATTCGGGCATTCCCAACGCGGTGCTGATCATGTTCCTGATGGCGATCATCGCGGCGTTCATCCTCACGCGCACTGTTTTAGGACGCTACACCTTCGCCTTAGGCAGCAACGAAGAAGCCACGCGCTTAAGCGGCGTCAACGTGGATCGCTGGAAGATCGCGGTTTACACGCTGTCGGGCTTATTCGCGGGCGTGGCGGGCGTGGTCATTTCTTCACGCTTGAACTCGGCGCAGCCCGGTCTTGGTCAAGGGTATGAACTCGACGCTATCGCTGCCGTCGTGATCGGCGGCACGTCGCTCAGCGGCGGTGAAGGCACGATTCTCGGCACGATCATCGGCGCGTTTGTGTTAAGCGTGCTGACGAACGGCTTACGCATTCTCAGCGTGCCGCAAGAATGGCAAACGGTGGTCACAGGCGCGATTGTGATCGTGGCGGTCTATCTCGACATCATCCGCCGCCGTCAGCAGGCGTAAGCGGCGCACACATGAGTGCGCCCCATCCAATTGGTTAAGCGCTTCGCCTTCGAGTGGAGCTTAACGTTAGTTTCGTTTCGTAAAATGGTTATGTGTTCAAGGAGCTTTAAGCATGAACAAGCGTTGGTTGTTATCGTTAGTGATGCTGATGGTGCTGCTGCTGGGCGCGGCGCTGGTGGGCGCGCAAGACGCAACGGAAGAACCCGAAGCCGAAGCCGAAAGCATGTCGCGCGTCGATTATTGCACTGAAGAAGTGCGCGATCGTCTGATCGAGTCGGAAGTTTACATCCCGTTGGTGTCGAAGGGCTTCCAGCATCAATTCTGGCAAGCTGTCCGTCTCGGCGCGGAAATGGCGGCTGAGGACTGCGGCGTGGAAATCACGTTTGAGGGTCCCGAAACCGAAGCGATGGTTGATCGTCAGCTCGAAATGCTGCAAACCGCGCTCGATCGTGGTCCCGATGCGATCGCTTTTGCCGCGCTGGACAGCCAAGCCGCGATTCCGCTGCTGGAGCGCGCCGAATCCGAAGGGATTCCGATTGTGGGCTTCGACAGTGGCGTGGACAGCGAAATCCCCGTGACGACGGCGGCGACCGATAATCTGGCGGCGGCGGCGTTGGCGGCGGACATGATGGCGGAATTGATCGGCGGCGAGGGTCAGGTCGCGGTAGTCGCGCATGACCAGACCAGCCGCACGGGTATCGACCGTGTGGATGGCTTCCGCAATCAGATCGAAGAAGCCTACCCCGACATTGAAATCGTGGACATTCAGTATGGTGGCGGCGACCAACTGCGCTCGACCGACATCACGCGCGCGCTGCTGCTGGCGAACCCCGACATTCGTGGCATCTTCGGCGCGAATGAAGGCTCAGCCATCGGCGTGCTGAACGCGGTCACGGAACTGGGCATGGAAGGTCAGGTTGTGGTCATCGGTTACGATAGCGGCGCGCAGCAGATGGCAGCCGTTCGCAGTGGCACGATGGCGGGCGCGATCACGCAAGACCCCATCGGCATCGGCTACCGCGCGGTTGAAGCGGCAGTCATGGCGCTGTTGGGCGAGGAACTGCCCGAAATCATCGACACCGGCTTCCACTACTACACCGCCGAGAACATCGACTCGGATGTGATCGCCCCGCTGCTGTACGAATAAGCGGCGTGCGCGTAGTTGTAAGAAACTGAAATATCAGGGGCGATCCGCATGGATCGCCCCGACTTATTCAGACTACCTGTGATCGTGCTTCTGCTCACACACCCAAGCGACTGTTCACCAGCGGCACGATAATCAGCAGCACGATGATCACAAACACCAGCGTGCTGACCAGCGCCGCCGTTGACGCCACATCCTTACCCACTTTCGCCAACTGGTGAATCTCAGGACTCGCCAAGTCGATCACCGCTTCGATGGCGGTGTTCAAACATTCCGTCACCCACACCATGCCCAAAGCGATGATCAGCAGCGCCCAGCTAAACACGCTCATCCGCAGCCATAAGCCGATCGCCACTACGATCACGGTGGTGATCGTGGCATAGCGGATACTTGGCTCATGCACCAGCACATAGATCAAGCCCGCAACGGCGTATTTCATGCTCGCCAACCGATTCGCATTGGCTTTCTTGCCCATGCTTGCCGGGTCGATCTTTGCCGTGCCTAAGATCGACTGGTCGATTTCTGTGCCTTCCGGCGTGTATACCTTGTCATCTTGCTTATCGTTGTCACTCATAGCGCGATCCCCAATTTAGCCAATAAAGGCGGTCCCAACAACAGCAACCCCACCAGCACCGCCGCCACCACCCCCAGCAGCACCGCTGCCGACGCGACATCTTTACCGACGCGCGCCATCGGGTGAACTTCAGCGGTGGCAAGGTTGATCGCCGCTTCGACCGCAGCATTGATGAACTCAGCCATCCACACAATTGTGATGGTGATGATCAGGATCGCCATCTCCACAAACGAAATCTGCAACCACAACGCCAGCGCCAGCGTCGCGATGCTGGCGACGGCTTGAATGCGCGTGTTCTTCTGGCGGCGCAGCATATACCACCAACCCGCCAGCGCATAACCCAAACTGTTGACGCGATTCGTGCTGGTCAGCGGGCTGTACTCGTCCGGGTTGATTTTCGCTGTCCCGGTCAGCGCTTCGATGAACTTGTCCGTATCCCTGCGCGTCGTCATGTCGTTACGTTTCGTCACTCATCATGGGAACTGTTTTCGAGCGTCGGCACGATCTCCAGCGGAACGCCGAGTGCGGTCAGCGCACGCGCTTGCGCCGTCCACATCGCTGCGCGGGAGTCGTCATCATGGTGATCATACCCCAACAAATGCAGCGTGCCATGCGCCACTAGAAGCATTAAACTGTGATCGAGATCATGGTCGGCGCGCGCCGCTTGCGTCTGCGCGTAGGGGAAGGCGATCACGAGATCACCGAGATAGGGCGGCTCGACTTCGGCGTCATCAGTCAACGGCGCGTTCATCAGCTCATCATCGTCGGTCGGAAAAGACAACACATCGGTGGCAGCATCGACGCCGCGAAACTGCGCGTTGAGCGCGCGCACGGCTTCATCGGTGGTGATCACGATGGTCAGCGCGCCAAGCTGCTCATGCTGATCCAGCACTTGCGCCGCCGCGCGCGTCAGCATGTCCGCCGCTACGGGATAAGCGTATTCATTTTGCACTTCGATCATGGGCGTTCCTCATCGGCAGCGGCGCCATTGGCGGTATCGCCGTTATCTTCAGGGGGTTGAACCGGCAGCGCGTTCATGCGCTGCGTGCGGCGCAGGGGCGGCACTTCGCTCAGCGGTTCGTCATCTTCATCATCCAATGCCAGCGCGGGCAGCTCTTGCGATGAAACTTGCGCACGCGCTTCAGCATCGACGGGTTCGGGTGCGGATTTAGCTTCGGGCGCGATTTCGGCGGTGCGCTTGGTGGTCTCTTCCGGCGTGGGATAATTGATGCGCGGGTGGAACACGGCTTGCAGCATCTCGACGAAAATAGCGCGCGTCAGCTTAATGTCGCGCATGGTCATGTTCGACTCGTCAAGCTGACCGTCACGCATCCGTGCGTTGATGATGCCATCCACCACTTCCGCAATCTGCGTGCGGTTGGTGGGCTTGCGTGCGCGCACAGCGCTTTCGCAGCTATCCGCCAGCATCAGGATCGCGGTCTCGCGCGTTTGCGGTTTGGGCCCGTGATAGGTGAACTGCTCAGCATCGACCGACTCTTCATCACCCGCCTGTTCAACGGCTTGGGCGTAGAAATAGGCGACGCGCGTCGTGCCGTGATGCTCCAGAATGAAATCACGCAGGCGCACCGGCAGCCGATACTGCCGCGCCAGTGTGACGCCATCCGGGGCATGGCTGATAATGATGTCGGCGCTGCGATACGGATCATTCAGAACGTCATGCGGGTTCACATTTTCGGCTTGGTTCTCGACAAAAAACGCCGCGTTCACCATCTTACCCACATCGTGATACAGCGCCGCCACGCGCACCAATTCCGCGTTCGCGCCGATGGCATTAGCGGCTTGTTCACTCAGATTCGCCACTTGCAGCGAATGCTGATAGGTTCCCGGCGCTTCACGCAGCAAGCGCTGAAGCAGCGGCTGATTCGGCTGGCTGAGATCGACCAAGCGCAAACTTGTCGGCAGGTTGAACAGATAGGAAATGCCATACATGCCCAACAGCGCGGTCATCGCCGCGATCACGCCGTTGATCGCGCCGAACAACAGCAGCGTGCCGAGCGTAGTGCCGTTGCCACCTTCGATCAGCAAGCCGAAGTTGAACAGCGCCACCACCACAATGTTGATCAGCGCGATCACCAGACCGGCGATCATGTAGCTGTTCAGGCGTTCGGTGCGGCGCAAGATCAACGCCCCCACCACGCCGCCCGCGCTGACCAACGTCGCAATTTCGAGCGATCCGTTGGCGATCAACCCGACCAGCAGCCCCAAGCCGACCGCGCAGATGATCGCGATTTCGACCTGGGTCAAGATCACGAGCAGCAGCGCCAGCGCCGCCGTGGGAAACACGTATAAGCCCGGTTCGGCGCTAAACACGCGCGCGCCCAACAGCGTGAATAAGAACATGCCCGCCAACAACGCAATGAACCGCGCACGCGCATACACCTGCGCCGAATCACGCGCGAGATACAACCCCGCGCCGATCAGCACGATGATGCTGGCAAGCGCGGCTTGCGCGATATCTTGCGCGCGGCGATCCGTCGATTCAAGCAAGCCCAATTCGCGCAGCGCCTCAAACGCCACCGCGTCAATCGGCGTGCCTTCGGTGATGAGGATTTGCCCGCGCTCGAAGCTGCGACTTTCCGGCGCAGTGGCGGCGCTGGCTGCCAGTTGGGCGCTTTCGGTGGCAGCCGGATTCGCAAAGCGATTCGCGCGCAGCAGGTCTTTGACCAAACCCACGATCACGCTAGCGGTGCGCGCGTCAAAGCGCAGCGCCACCTGCGACGGCAGTTGATCGATCACGAGCGCTAAATCCGGCTCGCGGATCGCTTCGCGCATCACCCGCTCAAGCACGATGATCGCCTCAGCGGTGGCAGCACGCCACGTTTCATCGTCCAATTGCAGCATATTGTCGATGACCGTCTCGTTCAGACGCAGCGCCGTGATCGCGGTGATGTCGCCACGTTTCTGTGCCGACGATCCATAAGGATCGCGGCGGATGTTGTCGATGTAATCGAGAATCTGCTGAAGCAGCGCGATCTGCTGGCGCGCCACATTCGGATCGGGCGGATCGTACACCGTGCTGACCGCATTCGCGGCGTCTTGGCGGCGGCGTTCGGTCAACACGACGCTTTCATAGGTGATGTTAAACGGCGCGCGAATATCACGCGGGGCAAGCCCGCCCACACGCAGCAGCGGATCGTTCGCGTCAAACGGCGCGAAGCTGTCGAACGCCACAATCAGGGTCGAAAGCAGCACAAATACCCCTGTCACCAAAGCCAGCCCCACGCTATGCAAGGGGCTGTCCTCACGCGCGCTGGTGGCGGGCGCGAGACTATCGATGAAGCGGGGCAGCCACGTAAACATCAGCTATTGAGCAGGTCGCGCACGACTTCGTTCACGAGCTTACCATCGGCAAGCCCGCGCACTTGCGGCATCAGCACGTTCATGACCTTGCCCATCTCTTTAGGCGAACTCGCGCCCGTTTCGGCAATCGCCGCGCGTGCCAGCGTTTCGATCTCGGCGCGGCTCATCTGCTGCGGCAGGAAGGCTTCGAGGATCACGACTTCGGCTTGTTCGACCGTCGCGATGTCCTCACGACCAGCGCCGCGCGCCTCGTCGATGCTTTCGCGCCGCTTCTTGACTTCGCGCTGAATGACCAGCACAACATCTTCGGCGGTCAGTTCGCGCCGTTCGTCAATTTCGATCTGTTTAAAGGCGCTTTGCAAGCCGCGTAGCACATCGCGCCGCTGCGTGTCTTTGTCGATCATCGCCTGTTTGAGCGCCGCCTGAATTTGCCCGCGTGGATCGTCCATCTGTTATTTATCCCTCAATCGCTGGAAAGATTTCGCTTAAGTTCAAGGTGAAACCGGGCAGCACCGCACCGCCGTCCAATGTGCCACTGGCGTCGATCACGCGGGCAGCGCTGCCCGCTGCGTAGACTTCAACCGTGCGCGCGAACGGATCGACCACCCACACCAGCGCATCCACCGCGAGATAATTCGCCAGTTTACGGCGCAGCGTCGTTTGTTCGTCGCGGTTGGCGGAGTCGCTGATCACTTCGACCACGAGTTCCGGCGGGTTGGGGTTATAGCCCGTGTGTGCCAGTTCAGGTTGCCGCGCATACGAGATGAACGCGACATCGGGCGCGTAACGCTCGCCGTTGACGATGTAGCCGCCGCCTTCGCCCGTCACATGTCCTTGATCGTGCTGACGCAGATAATTGAGCAGCGCGCCCACGATCAGCATCGCGATTTTCGACACATACGGATTCGATGGCACTTCGATGATCTCCCCGCCGACGAACTCGAAGCGGCGCTCGTGATTTTCCGGCAGCGCGACGAACGCTTCAAAGTCCGCCGCTGTGCGTGTTTGCACTGATAACGCCATGTGCCTGACCTGCTCTCTACGCCTTACGCCAGCACTTCACTCGCGATCGCCCCGCGCATCTGCTGAAGCGCGGGATCATACGCCTCCAAGCGCGTTGGGAAGATCGATCCCGTCAGCGCGCGCGGATGCGTACACGTCACGCGAATATAGTTATCAGTATACCCGACGTTGAGAAACCCGTCCGCGCTAGCGCCCGCGACGTGTTCCCACATCACCGGACGCACCGTGCCAACCTGCCGCGCGGCATAAGCATTCGCGCCCGCTTCGCCCACCGCGATCATGATCGCGCTGCGCGCCTTCTTCACGTCTTCGGGAACGTGATTCCTCATGCGCGCGGCGGCGGTTCCCGGTCGCTGGCTGTAGCGGAACACATGCAGCCCCGCGAACGCCATGTCGTCGATGAAGGCGCGGCTGTCGGCAAAATCGGCGTCAGTTTCGCCGGGGAAGCCGACGATCACATCGCTGGTGATGCACGGATCGGGAAGCCGTGCGCGCGCCGCCGCCAGCAACGCGCGGAAATCCGCCTGTGTGGTGTGGCGCAGCATCCGTTTGAGCGTGCGATCACTGCCGCTTTGCAAGGGCAAATGCAGATGCGGCAGCAAGCGCGAATCCGCTGCGGGCGGACTCGTCCACAGATCGAAAAAGTCGGGGGTTAAATCCCACGGTTCGAGCGACGAGAGGCGCACGCGCGGCATATCCGTGTCGCTCAGGATCGCGCGCACCAGATTATGCAGTCCGCGCGCATCGCCGTGATCGTGTCCATAACTGCCGAGATGCACACCCGTCAGCACAGCTTCGAGATACCCCGCCGCGCGCAAGTCGTTGATCTCGGCGATGATTTCAGTCAATGGGCGGCTGCGCCCGTGTCCACGCGCGACCGTCGTGATGCAAAACGTACAGGCGTTATCGCAGCCATCCTGCGCTTTGACAAACGCGCGCGTGCGGGCGATGTGTGGCGCGCGTTCCAGCGGTTCGCGCTCGAACGGCTGATCAGGTTCGCCCGTGATCGCCGCAACCAGTTGATCTTTGGCGTGATTGTCGATCACGTTGACCACGCCGGGCAGCGCGCGCGGATCGCGTCGGCGCTCAAATGGGCGTAACAGCCCGTGACCGTGATCGCGGCGTCAGCATTGATGCGATGCAGTTGCCGAATCAGCTTGCGGCTGTCGCGTTCGGCGTCGATGGTCACGGCGCACGTGTTGACGACGATCTGATCCGCCAGCGCGGGATCGTCCACGATCACATGTCCGCGCCGCACGAACGCGCGCGCCATGTGGTCGATCTCGCTTTGATTCAGGCGGCAGCCCAACATGCGTAAATGGATGTTCATGCGCCCGCGCCCGTGTCAACCTCACCCGACGGCGCGAACAC
>JBGSRB010000465.1:0-2308 GCA_041737735.1 Anaerolineae bacterium
CAGCGGCGTCACGCGGTTCGCGGGGCGCACAGCGGATGATCTGCGGGCGGCGCTGCTGCGCGGCGAAACCTTAGCTGAGGGAACGGTATGGTCAGTCACCACTTACTTGAAAATCTTGCGCGCACGTCTCCAGAAGAAGCCGAACGCGCCTTTGGCAACGAAGTCGCCTTACGCCCACCCGACGCAGCCGTAACGCTCGCGCCGATCAAGCGCGTGGCGCTGTTCGCTGAAGCCTTTTTGCCTAAAGTCGATGGCGTCAGCAAAACGGCGTATCTCACGCTGCGCTACTTGCAGCAAACCGGACGCGAAGTGATCGTGTTTGCGCCTGACATCGCGCCCGACTCAATGGCGGGCAGCAAAGTGATCGCGCTGCCATCGTTGGGCGTGCCGCATGTGCCGGAAACGCGCATGGCGCTGCCGCATCCGATTGTGGCGCAGCATCTCCACGAGTTTAAGCCCGACCTGATCCACCTGTTTAGTCCGGCGCTGCTCAGCGTCAGCGGCATGACCGTCGGGCGGCAGATGCACATTCCGGTGGTCGCCAATTATCAAACTGACTTGCCCGGCTATGTCACGCAGTACGGCTATGAGTTCCTTAGCCCGTTGGTGCGCGACTGGCTGCGCTATGTCCATAACGGCTGTCATCTGACGCTCGTTCCCTCTAATTGGACGGGGGAAGAACTCGCCGTTGGCGGTTTCCATCGTCTGCGACGGTGGGGGCGCGGCGTCAACAGTGATCATTTCCACCCGTCGCGCCGCTCGGACGAATGGCGCGCGCGTCTGCTCAATGGGCGCGATCCCGACTCATTGCTGTGCATTTATGTGGGGCGTGTGGCGAGCGAAAAACGGATTGATTTGCTGCTCGAAACCGCGCGCACGCCCGGCGTTGCCTTGACGATTATCGGGGATGGCGCGATGCGTCCTGAACTGGAGCGCCTGTTCGCGGGAACGAACACGCACTTCACGGGGTATCTCTACGGCGCTGATCTGGCAAATGCGTTCGCCAGCGCCGACGCCTTCATGTTCACGGGCGCGTATGAAACCTTCGGGCAGGTGGTGCAGGAAGCGATGGCGTCGGGCTTGCCCGCCGTGATCATCAATCAGGGCGGCATCGTCGATCTCGTGACCGACGGCGTGAATGGCTTTCACTGCCCGCCTGATCCAGCGGCGTTTGCGGCGGCGGCGCGCGCCCTGCGTGATGCGCCTGATCTGCGCCGCGCCATGAGCGCCAACGCCCGCCGTTTTGCCGAGCAGCGCCCGTGGGAAGTGATCATGGCGCAGCTTGAAGATCATTATCGTGAGGCGGTGCAGCTTAACCAGCGGTATAATCGACTCTTTCCGCCGGATCAACCCCTGTGGCAGCATTTCTGGAATAACTGGCGGCGCAATTTCGAGCATAATTTACAGCGGAGGCTGCATTGACCGACGCCCCACGTCCAACCAGCAGCGAGCAGCGTAAGACCGTCGCGCTGATCGCGCATGACAACAAAAAAGACGAGATGATCGTCTTCGCGCAAACGCATCAACATGTGTTGGCGCGTTACACCTTGATCGCCACTGGCACAACCGGTCGGCTGCTAAACGAGCAAACCGACTTGAACGTCACGCAGATGTTGTCGGGTCCCGTCGGCGGCGACGCGCAGATTGCGTCACAAGTCGCGGAAGGCAGGGTAGCGGCGGTGTTCTTCTTCATCGATCCGCTGGGCGCGCACCCGCATGATCCCGACATTAATACGCTGCTGCGGATTTGCAACGTGCATAACGTGCCGCTGGCGACCAATCCGGCGACCGCGTCGTACATCATCTCGATGAAAGCGCTCTGATCAGTCAGGGTGGCGCTGTGGTAAAATTGACTCATATTCTGCTTCACCCTAGGCAAAGGACACGTCACCATGGACGAAATCGAACTGTTGGCTGAAACCGACAATTACGCCGTCTATCGCGCCAACGACAGCGAAGGCGAACCCGTGTATCATGTCGATCTCGGCACGGTCACGCTCAATTTGTATTCGGAAGAATGGACGGAATTCGCCGGGCTGGTGGCGAACGCCGCCAAAAGCGCGACCGCTTAACCCGTCCCACCTATGAGTCTCTCGCCGCGCGTGCGCCGTGTGCTGATCGAAGCGCTGGCAAAGCATTTGCCGCCGAGCGCCGCCGCGCTGCATCTGCTGGATGTCAACGGCGCGGCGGGCGACGTGTTAAGCGCGCTGCGCGCCGATCTCGTTGTGATCGCCGTCCCCGCTGATCCGTCGGCGTGGGCTGTTGCTGCTGACAGCATCGATGCAGTTGTCGCCTTCGACAGCGTTCT
>JBGSRB010000590.1:0-4361 GCA_041737735.1 Anaerolineae bacterium
GCGCCGCGCCGATGATCAAAACCACGCTGATCACCAGCGTCAGCACCAGTGTGATCGCCCGCCCGTTCACCGCTCCACCCCGTAGATCATCATTTCGCTGTTGCGGAACAGCAGGCGAATCTGCGGGTGCGCGCTCATGACCAGCATCGTCCGTTCGGGATCGGGGACATCCGGCGGCGTGGTCTTGACCATAATGTAAGCCACATTGCGCCGTTCGAGCGCGGCGTCCATGTCGCCCAAGCCCATCATGATGCTCACGGCGTCGGTGGCGAGTTCCATTTCTTGCGGGTTGCCCACCAGATCAGGCGTCAGCGCGACCAGCGTCGGGCGTTCGAGCAAGCGCGTCATGTGGAAGCCCAAAAATGTGCTGACGACCACCACTTCATCCGGCTGACTGTAGCCGCGCAGCCACTCGACCGCCTCCAACACTTTGGGCGTCAGCGCGGTGTAAAAGCGCGCGCTCGTTTCCGCGTGCAACATGCTGCTGAAGCCCAAACTCACGCACAGGATCAACGCGACCGCCGTTCGCATCCACGTGCGCCGCCACAGCATGATCAGCGCCGCCGCCCCCAGGCTAATCGGCAGCGGCAGGAAGAACAGCGCGCGCACATAATAAAACTTGAGATCGAACAGCCAGCCGAACGCGAACACCAGCGATACCGCCGTGAACGCGAGGATCAACACCTTCGCCGCCAGCGGAACCCGCTTCATACGCGCCAGCGCCGTCAGCCCGCCGATCAGCAGCAGCGGCGCGATCACCGATGCCGTCAGCGCCCATTCGACCAGCGACACGCGCGTGAGATCAAAGCGACGGCTGTCCACCAACACGCTGCCCGCGTTGGCGATCAGCGACAGGTCGATGATACGGATGATCACGGGCAAGCCGACCACCACGCCCACGATCCCCAATGGGATCAGCTTGCGCAGTGTGCGGATCGGCTGGATCACCGTGAACACCGCGCCGAACAGCACCAGCGTGAGGATCATCCACAGCGCCGACAGATGATGAATCGCCATCATGCCAATCGTGACAATCGCCGCCAGCGCGCCCGTGCGCGCGTTCGGCGTGTCCCAATAGGCTAGAAACGCGATCAGTACATGCGGGATCAGCGCCAGCGCGATCACATTGATGTAACCCGACCACGCCACCAGATCGACGCCTGCGGGCAGCAGCGCATTGACCAGCGCCGCCACCAGCGCGGCATCTAAACGCGCGAACACACGCCACGCCAGCAGATACACACCCGTCACTTCGATCAGGCTGAAAAATAGCGTCGCGGGCGCGAGATCGAACGGTGGCGCGCCGCTGATCGCGCTCAACAGCGCATATTGCAGCGATCCGCCGGGCAGCGTTGACCATTGCGTGATGCCCGTTTGAAAAAACGGAATCGTATCGGGCAGGTGTCCCAGTTCGAGCAGTTGTTGGGCGTAGAGCAGGTGATGTCCGTAATCCGCGCCCGTGGGATAAGCCCCCGCCAGAATCGGATACCCACGCAGCAGCGCCACCAGCACCAGCACCGGAAGCAGCGGCAGCCACGCGCGGCGGTTAGCGGGCAGGGCGTTGGTGGGAATCGATGGATCAGCGCGGCTCAGGCGTAAGCGCGGGCGGGGTGTCAATTGCGGCGGGGCGTCGATCATGCGGTTGCGGTCGGCTATCTGTGAACAAAGGCGGATCATGAAAACGATGCAGACGCGCGGCGGCGTCTACATCGTGATCAAGTGGTGTTTAGAGTGGGCGTGTGGTTAGGGAATGACGATGCGGAAAATCCGCACGCCGTTCAGCGTCATGTAATATTCGCCGGGCGGGAACGATTCCACCGGGAACTCGGTATAGAACATGCCGTTGGCGTCCACCTGCACGGGCCATTCAAAGTCGGTGTCTTCCAAACGCAGCGTCACGCTGGTGAACGCCCCGGCGGGCAGCGAACCGACAATCGGCAGCGCGCTTTGACCCGCTTCAATCTCGACAATGCAGAAGCCGCGCGAGTCAAAATTACCCTCAGGGCGGCATTGTCCAATATTGAGGATGTTACCTTCGATGTTGTTGACCGAAATTGCAATGTTCAGCGTGGTGCGGCTCAGGCGTTCCGGCGCGACCAACGCTGCCATCAAACTGTCAGCGGTATAAGTCGTCTGCGCCACGGCAGCGCCAACCACCAGCAGCAGCGCCAGCAGCACAACAACTAGACTCAAATTTCGTTTCATTAGGGGTTCCCTCTATAATCGCATCCGCACGTACCGAATCTACTTAATGGTAAACTACGTCCTCATGCCTTGTCAACAATTGGGCGCGCTTAAGCGCACAATCCCATCCAAATGATCGGCGTGTGCGCCCATGCGCTTTGACTTCATCCCCATAACGCCCTATATCCGCATCCCCCGTGTGACCTAACCTGCAAATTTAACGAAAAATTCGTCTGTTCAAACGCTTGACTCATGCTACAATACGCGCGCTTTAAGCTATACTAAGCTTAAGCCTATTTTCCTTATCCATAACAGGTGAGCGAGATGATCGACTACGAACCCTTCCTCGACAGCGTTGATTTTCCTGAAGAAGACGAGTTTCCTGAAGAAGACTTCGAAGAAGAAGAAGAAATCGACGAGTTTGAAGACGACGACGACTTGGATGATGATTTCGACGACGACGACGACTTCGATGATGACGAAGACGACTTTTAGTTAGATTGTGATGATCATGCGCATACTGCTCATGCTTCTGCTCGCGGTTGGGGGAATTTTAGGCGCGTCGGCGCAGAATGCTGTGCAACTGGCGCAAGTCGAAGCGGGTGATTTCACCGCGTTGGCGGTCACGGATGGCGGCGCGCGCCTCATGGTGGCGGATGCGGCGAATCAGCAGATTCGCGTGTATGACCTGAGCGACCGCACCAACCCGACGCTGTTCACCGCCATCGATGTTGACGGCACGCCGCGCGCGCTGGCAACCGCCGATGGTTATGCCTTTGCCGCCATCGAGAACGCGGGCGAACATTCGGTGCAGGTGGTTGCCGCCACACCGTTTAACCCGCGCAACCCCTACATGATCGGCTTGGGTTACTTCGCGCTCGATTCCGCGCCGCGTGCGCTCAAGCTGTCACCCAATCAGAATTGGGGCGTGGTGGTGGGCGCTAACGACGTCACCGTGCTGGCGATCTACGCGCAGGATGATATCCTTACGCTGCCCGCCAACCTGAACGTGGACGATGTCGCGCTGACCAACGATCGTGCTTTCCTGCTCATGGGGGATCGCGTCGAATTCGCCACGCTGAACGACAACAGCGCCATGCGCGCCAGCGACGGTTTCGATCTGCCCGCTGAAGGCGCACTGATTGAAATCAGCGGCGCGGCGGGTGCGGTTGCCAGCGGTTCACGCTTGTTCGTCTTTTCCGTGGATGAGCCGGAACAGCAAACGGAAATCGACTTCGGCGGCGCGCCGATCAGCGGCATTTACGCGCTCAGCCGGAATCGCTTCGGCATCACCTTTGAGGATTCCAGCGCTGTCACGCTGATCGACGTGCGCGATCCGCTTAATCCGGTTGATCTGGGCAGCACCGACGCGCTGTTCGACCGCCCGATCCGCGCGCTGACCAGCTTTGGCGATCTGTTCTTCGCCACCGACGGCACAACGATCTCGATCTTCTCGACTTAACCAAATCAAATCATGCGGAGGGGCGCAGCAACGTGAGCGCCCCTCTAAACCACGCCCTACGCCGGAAAAATCTTACCCGGATTCAAAATCCCCTGCGGATCAAGCGCCTGCTTGATCGTCCGCATCACATCCAAGCCCGCGCCGTGTTCGCGCGCCATATAGCGCGCTTTGCCCATCCCGACGCCGTGTTCACCCGTTGCCGTGCCGCCTAGCTCAATCGCCTTGACCACGATCAAGCCGTTCATCTCGACCGCCTTGGCATATTCGGCGTCGTTCGCATACGGGAACTCGACATGCACATTGCCATCCCCCGCGTGACCGATCATATACGCGGTGATCCCGTGTTCGCGCTTGATCTGTTCGACGTACCCGATCAATTCAGGATACGCGCTGATCGGTACAGCGACATCATTGATGAAAAAGTGCTTATCGGGCGCGCTGCGCACCATGATCTCGTAGGAAGCGTGGCGCGCGTGCCATAACTTTTTGCGTTCGGTGGTGTCGGTCGTCGCCTTCACGCTGATCGCGCCCAGTTCTTCGCAAATTTCGCGCACCATGGCTAAGCCCGCCGCCAGCGCTTCCGGTTGCGCCGCGTGAAACTCCATGAACAGCGTCGGGTGATCGCTCAACTCGACGCCTTCCGCGTTCCGCAGCATGGCGGCGTGCGTGGCGTCGATCAATTCGAGCGCCGCCGGATCAAGCCCGCTGCCGCGCA
>JBGSRB010000635.1:0-3495 GCA_041737735.1 Anaerolineae bacterium
GCGCGTAGGCGTTGGCGCGTAAATGTCCGCGCGCGACGGCGGCGGCGGTCAGTTGAATTTTCGGCTGTTCCACATTGCGATACCGTTGATACAACTCGCGCAGCGCGGCGATCAACTGGTTATCATTGGCGCGCTGCTCATAGGCGCGCTCCAAGTGCCAGATCGCCTCATCGGGGCGATTCAGGCGCTCGCTGGTTTCGCTTAAACCGAGATGCGCCACAAAATCTTCGGGAACCGCGCCCAACACACGGCGCAGCGCTGAACGCGCTTCTTCCCACCGCCCATTGATCACCAACGCCCGCCCCAACGCGCGGTAAACCGCGATGTTCTTGGGATAGGTGGTGAGGATGTGCCGACAATGGGCGATCACCTCATCAGCGGCATTTTCGCTGAGCAGCGTGTTCAGCTTGGCGAGATATGCTTTCAGACTAATTTCAGGCATAAACAATCCACAAAGCATTCAGAACAGAAGCAAACAGCGTCGGGTTTGGGTTGATGCTGGACGATGATCCACGCTCATCATAGCATAACACACTTCACCCGCTTTACGCTTGTGATTGCTTGGGGGGGAGATTCGGACTAGTGCGCGCCGATCATTAACGCGCGCGCCCTATAACGCCGCCAGCAGCTTCGCCACATCGCCCGCGACTTCCAGCCCCGCGCATTCCCCGTGATCATCGAAGATCACGCCGCCGCGATCACTCAGGCGCACATGAATGCTCGCCTTAAGTGTTTCCGGCACGCGCTCGCCCATGTCGGATCGATTGGGTCCCGGCAGCAGCGACGCCTCCGCGCGCGTGGCGAACACTTCCAGCCGTTTGCCGCCGCCCGTGACCACCCATTCGACGTGATCATCGGTGATCGCCAGATGTTCGACTTGTGCGCCTGTGTAGGTGGCGAAATAATGGCGCTTGCCTTCATGCAGCAAGCCTGCCAGAAAGCCGGGAAACCAGCGCCCGATGAACGGCGTGATCGCCACCGACGCCGAGAACGATGCGCCTGTTTGTGCAAAGTGGTTGCTTTGCATCCACACCCACCCGCCGGGAAACGACTTGCCCCAGTCTTTTTCGATGTAGCCGCGCCCGCCCGTGAAGTCGATCGCGACGCCATCGACGATCAGCGCGCCGTCGATGCTGTGATCGAAGCCGAGAACGCCGTGATAACACTCCATGAACGGCATCCAGCCGAACCAGCCCATCACGCCGGGGGATAAAGCCGTCACTTCCCACGGGATCATGCTGCCGAAGCGCAGCGATCCGTGAACGCGGCGCTGATCGTCGTCAATGTCGAGCGTGATCCCGTTCAGGCTGAACTGATTCGCGCCGATGCTCACGTTAAAGGCGGCTTGCGGCGCGTGGAAAGCATCGGCGGCATAGCGGTGATAGGTTGCTTGGCCGCTGACACCATCGAACACCTGCACAAAGGCATGATGGCGCGCGGGATCGTGGCTTAAGAAGATGCCGGGGATGATGGCGAAGCGCTGCGCGCGATCCGCCGAGACGAGTTTGAAATACCAGCCTTCAAAAAAGGGGGGCTGCTTGGTGTGTCCGTGATACCATTCCGGGTGCAGCACGCGCTCGATATAACGGTGCATGGCGTGTCCTTACGGGCTCAATTGACGGGGGACGGATCAGCGCTGATTATAGCGCGTGTTCGCTCACCGCCCACGCCGCCCACGCCGCACGGATCACGCCTTCATCAACGGGATCGTGCGCCGCGAACACCGCGCGCGCCGCGTCGATGCCGAGCAGCGCCACCAGCACCAGCGCCGCCACATAGCGCGTCTGGTGATCTTCTTCGGGGTCGAAGGCGCGTTCGGCGATCACATCCGTCACGTGATCGGCGCTCAGGCGCACCAGCGCGATCATGGCGTTCATGCGCACATCGCGATCATCGTCGTCCAACAGCGCGCACAACGGATCAATCGCGCGCCGATCCCCCGCGTGACCGAGCGCCGCCGCCGCACGCCAGCGTGTTTCAATCGACTCGGCGCGCAGATGATCGATCACGGCATCGATCTGCGCGGGACTAATCGCGGTTTCGGCGCTCATGCGCGTGAAGTGATCCGGGCTGGTTAAGGCGCTAGTCATCATAGGTTGGGCAGCACATACAGGATGATCACGAACACGACGCCCCACAACCCGATCGCCACTTGCAGCGGGCGATCCTTGAGCAGCACTTCATCGGGCGCGCTGCCTTCGCCGCGCACGTGCATCAAATACATATAGCGAAAGACCGCGTATAGCACGAACGGCACGGTGATCAAGGCGCTGTTTGTGCCTGCCAGCAGCACCGATGGCGATTCGATCGTGTAAAACAAATACGTCAGGAATGTTCCCGTTGTGACCAGGCGCAGCATGTCATCGAGCAGCGCTAAGTTATAGTCGTCCAGCACTTTGCGCGTTTTTTCGAGATCGCCGTTCAGCATCTCGACCACTTCGCCGCGCCGCTTGCCGATCACCAGAAAAAGCGCCAGCAAACCCGCGCACGCATACAGCCACGGCGAGAACGCCTGCACCGAGATCACCACCACGCCGCTGACCACGCGCAGCACAAAGCCCGATGTGACCGAGAAAATGTCCAAAATGGCGATGTGCTTCAGGCGATAGCTGTACGCGACATGGATCAGCACATAGACCACCAGAATCAGCGCGAAACGCCAATCGAGCAGCAGAGCCGCGCCAATCGAGCCGACCATCAAGATCAGCGCCGCCGTCCACGCGACCGGGATCGACAGTTCGCCCGCCGCAATCGGGCGGAAACGCTTGCGCGGATGCTGGCGATCCGCTTCGACATCGACAATATCATTGATAATGTAGATCGCGCTGGAAACCAAGCACAGCAGGGCGAACGCCGCCAGCACCCGCAGCAGCGACTCGACGACGAACAACTGACCATCAAACACAATGCCGGCGAACACCAGCACATTTTTCGTCCATTGTTTGGGGCGCATCTCACGCAGCAGCGGTCTGAGCATCGGCGCGGTGTTCCTTATAGGTTGAACGCGCGCTGATTATACCCGCGCAGGCTGATTTTTTTCAGCCCGTGAATGCCAGCACGATAAATGCTCCATAGCCCACCAGCATCAGCACCGCCTCCGCGCGGGTGATGCGTAAGCTCAACCCCATTGGCAAGACGACCACGGCGAACACGATCATGATCAGAAAATCGCGCTGCGTCGCTTCGACCGCCACCGGGATCGGCGCGATCATCGCCGTGATGCCGATGATGCCCAAAATGTTGAAGATGTTCGAGCCAAGCACATTGCCAATGGCAATATCCGACTGTTTGCGGAACGCCGCCAGCATGGATGCCGCCAATTCGGGCAGCGATGTGCCGACCGCCACCAACGTCACGCCGATCACCAACTCGCTGATGCCCAGGTCGCGCGCGATGCCCACCGCGCCATCGACCGTCAAGCGCGCGCCCACCGCCAGAATCACAAAGCCGATCAGCAGCCGCACTAACGACCGCCCGCGTGACACTGTGCCTGCG
>JBGSRB010000662.1:0-4499 GCA_041737735.1 Anaerolineae bacterium
GGCGCGCTGCTGATCGGCGTTCCGGCAGGCACAGCGGCGCTGCTGCTGTTGCGCTTCGGACGACGCGCGCTGATCCCGCTGATCGGTTTGGGTGGGGTGGTGACGCTGGTGCTGCCGTTTGCGCTGCAATCAGCCCGATTCGCCCGCTTACTTGAATTGAGCGAAGGCACGAATTTCTTTCGCATCCGTGTGTGGCAAAGCGCGATCAACATGATCCGCGACCAACCGATCACGGGCGTCGGTTTGGATCAATTTCTATACAACTTTCGTGGGCGCTATTTGCTGCCGGATGCGTGGCAAGAACCCGATTTGTCGCACCCACATCAAATGCTACTCGATTTTTGGACGCGACTCGGCATTCTCGGCGCGCTGTGGATCATCGTGCTGCAAGTCGTGTTTTGGCGTGCAGGGCTGCTTTTATACCGTGCGCTGCGGCGGGGCGACGCGCTATTGTTCGCGCTGGTGATCGGCACATTGGCGAGTATGGTCAACCTGCTGGCACACGGATTAATCGACAACAGCGTGTTTGTCAGTGACCTTTCCTATGTGTTCATGCTGCTGATCGCCATAATATCGAACATACGAGCTATTGACGCGAAGGGCAAATTAATGGTGTAATCTTCTTTAACAAAGATGCAGTTTTACTGGAGTGACGATGATGAAGGCGAAGGTGAATAAAGTTTACATTCATCTCCAGTTGGGAACTGTGTTTGACGCGCCCAGCGAGGCACTTGTCCATCAAACCGACACCACCTTAACCCTTGAACGCGAGTTCGGTGCGCGCGGCGGCGAAGCACTCATCAACGCGGCGGCAGCAATCGGACACTGTGAGGTCGGCGGGGCAGTGGTCACGACAGCGGGCAACCTGCCTGCGCGCATGGTGATCCATGCGGTGGGACCTCGTTGGGGTGAAGGCAGCGAACGCGGCAAACTGGCGAGTGTGACGTTTGAATGTTTGCGCTTGAACGAAGACAACGGGTTGAAATCAATCGCCATGCCCGCGATCTCAATTGGCACGCTCGGTTATCCCGTCGAAAATTGCGCCGTGACCATGCTCACGCAGATTATCGATTACACATTTGAAGATTTACTTCATCTCCGCCGCGTCATCCTGTGTTTAGATGACGAGTCGATTTATCACATCTTCAAGCTTGAGTTTGAGCGCCAACTGCAAGACCTGCGCGAAAACGACGAAGGTAAAGTACAAGTGTGAATTCATACGCCACTGTTGACTCACGTATGTTATACTACGGGCGTTTTTTCGGGTGTAAGTAGGGCGTGAGGTGAAATGTGCGTGTATTGATCACTGGCGCGGCGGGTTTTCTCGGTTCTCACCTGTGTGACCGCTTTCTGGCGGAAGGTCACACCGTGATTGGCATGGATAATCTGATCACGGGCAATGTGCGGAACATCGCGCATTTAGCAGGCAACCCCCATTTCCAATTCATCAAGCAAGATGTCACACAATATATTTACGTCAGCGGTGCAATTGATACAGTGCTGCATTTTGCGTCGCCAGCCAGCCCCATCGACTATCTGAAATATCCAATCCAAACGCTCAAAGTCGGCGCGTTGGGAACCCATAATGCGCTTGGCTTAGCCAAAGAGAAGGGCGCGCGCTTCTTGCTGGCGTCTACGTCGGAAGTTTATGGCGATCCGCTGGAACACCCGCAGCGCGAAGATTACGCCGGCAACGTCGATCCGATTGGGCCGCGCGGTGTTTACGACGAAGCCAAGCGCTTTGCCGAAGCGATGACAATGGCGTATCATCGTCATCATGGTTTGGATACGCGCATCGTGCGCATTTTCAACACGTATGGACCCCGAATGCGTTTGGATGATGGACGTGTCGTGCCGAACTTCATCGGGCAGGCGCTGCGTGGTGAACCGCTGACCGTCTATGGCGATGGCGCACAAACGCGCAGCTTTCAATTTGCCGATGACTTGATCGAAGGTGTCTATCGTTTGCTGCTCACCGATTTCAATGATCCGGTGAACATTGGCACGCAAGAAGAAATGTCGATCCTCGATTTCGCGCTGCTCGTCAACCAATTGACCGACAATCAAGCGGGCATTGTTTACAAGCAGGAAGAGCGCATTGTCGGCGATCCGCAGACGCGCCGCCCCGACACCACGCGCGCGCTCGAAGTGCTTGACTGGACACCGCACATCACGTTGGCGGAAGGGCTGCCGCGTACGATTGCTTATTTCCGGCAGTTTGTGTGATCGCGTCTCGACCAACCAACGCAGGGGCGGTGGTGTGGGCAGGGTTGGCAGCAGCGCTAGGTATCATGGCGGTGCTGCTGCCGCCAATGATCAGTGCGGGGCTGATTATCGTGACAGTGTTTGCGTTCGCCGCGCTGCTGACGCCGCTCACGGGCATGATCATCTTGCTGGCGCTGGCACCCTTACGCACGCTGATCGCCACCGAGTCGCCGCTCAACCTGCCGTTGGATGTCGGGCAGCTCGCGCTGATCGCCCTCATCGGCGTGTGGGTGCTGCATGGCGCCTTGCGGCGCGATCTGCGTTTGCGTGTCGCCCCCGTTTTGATCGCCACGCTGGTATTCATAGCAGCAGCGGGCGCAACCGTAGTGAGCGCGTTTTCGGTCAGCGCATGGCTGAATGAATGGCTCAAGTGGGTGCAAATCGCACTGCTGATCGTGATCTGTCTCGATCTCAAACGTTGGGATTGGCTGACCTTCGCGCTGGTGGTAGCGGGCGCAGCCAACGCTGTAATCGGCATTTACCAGTATTTCGGCGGCAGCGGCGCGCTGCATCTGCTGATCGACGGCGTGCATTTTCGCGCGTTTGGCACGTTTGGTCAGCCGAATCCGTTTGGCGGATTCATGGGCTTGGTCGCGCCGCTGGCGGGAATGGCGGCGTTGGGTGCGCTGCAACGTTTATGGTTGCGCTGGCGCAAACAACGTATGCTTACACTGATCCCTGTGCTGGTGTTGGGATTTTACAGCTTGGCGTTTGCGCTGATCACGGTTGCATTGATCATGTCATGGAGTCGCGGTGCGTGGCTTGGCTTAGCGGCAAGTTTCGGCGTCATGCTGTTCGCGCTGCCGCGCAAAACATGGATCGGCGCGCTGCTCATCGGGGCGGCGGGGTTGGTGGTTGGCGGGCTGTGGCTGACGGATCGACTGCCGAACACCATCGTCAGTCGTGTTGAAAGCGCAACGCTGGAAATTTTTTCCGCCAGCGATGTGCGCGGCGTCACGATCACCCCGCAGAATTACGCCAATGTCGAACGCTTGGCGCACTGGCAAGCGGCAGTCAATATGGCGACCAATCACCCGTGGCTGGGCGTTGGCTTCGGCAACTACGAAATTGCCTATCGCCAGTATAATCTGATCGCGTGGGATCTACCTTTAGGACATGCCCATAATTACTACTTGAACGTTTTGGCTGAGACTGGCATCATTGGGCTAATGGCTTATACTACTTTTTGGGCGCTAGTATTTTTTTATGCGTGGCGAGCGCGCCAGCACCCCGATCCAAGCGCGCGCTTGATTGCCGTTGGCTTACTCGGCGGGTTCGTGTACCTCAATGTTCACAGCTTGACCGACAATCTCTATGTCAACAACCTATTCTTACACATTGGCGTTATGCTTGGCATTCTCGCTGTGCTTGAGCGTCAAATCTGGTCGAGTTTGAGGATCGCATGAATCGGAGCAACAGCATTAAAATTCGTCGGATCGCCGTCCGCAACCCCCTTGACGCGCCGATTCTCGCCATCGCTAACCGTGTTGGTGGCGATAAAGCCAAAGAAGTCGAGCGCTTCATCAAATTTGCCATCGTCGGCGCGGTTGGTGCGCTGATCGACGCGGGAACGCTGTTCACGCTGCAAGCGACACTTTTACCGCCCACGCTGCAAGAACCGATTGATTACAATGTCGCGGTGGCGCAAACCATCGCTTTTATTGCTGCGATTCTGAGTAATTTTACGTGGAATCGCTTGTGGACGTATCCCGACTCGCGTTCGCGCTCGATGCGCCGTCAACTGTTTCAGTTTGGTGTGATCAGCCTGATCGGTTGGCTTGGGCGCACCATCTGGATCACGCTGTCGCATGTATGGCTTGGCGTCATGCTGATGCCGATTCTGCTGCCGGAGATTCGTCTGTTCCGCCCCGATTACGTACCATCACCCACGGGCGAAGCCAAACTCGGCACCATGGCAGCATGGTTGGTGGGTGTGGCGATTGTGATGGTGTGGAATTTCCTCGCCAATCGTTACTGGACGTACAACGACGTAAAGTAGTTGAACCCGTGCCTCGCATCGGCATTGATTACACACCCGCGCATGAGCAGGGCGGCGGCATTGGGCGCTATGTGCGCGAATTGACCGCCGCCTTAATGCGCCAGCCCTCAGCGCACGATTTTCGCTTATTTGCGGCAGGCGCGCGTCGCAGTGATGCGCCCATGCTGCCCGCGCGCTGGTCATGGCATCCCACGCGCATTAACGCCGCCTGGTGGGCGCGCATCTGGCAGCGCGC
>JBGSRB010000670.1:0-1876 GCA_041737735.1 Anaerolineae bacterium
GCATCGGCAGCGGCGATGAAGGCGGCTTCCGTGATGTAGCGTTCAGCCCCGACGGTGGACGCTTCGCTTTTGTGCGCGATCTCGACTCTGATCCCGCCGCGCCGCCGCGCCCGCAGGTGTTCGTCGCGCCCGTCGCTGATCCCAATGAGCTGCGCCAGATCACCGATTTGCCCACCACCGCGCTGACCACGCTCGCATGGTCGCCCGATGGCAGCGAGATCGTGTTCAGCGCCGCCGACGCCAACGACGGCACGACCAACATCTACATCGTCGATGTGCAAAGCGAGGGCGTGCGCCGCTTGACGCGCGGCGAACAGCGCGATTTTGATCCGCAGTTCTCGCCCGATGGTGATTTCATCGTGTTCACGTCGGATCGTGACTCGCCCGGCTTGACCGAAATCTATCAGATGCGCGCCGATGGCACGAATGTCACGCGCTTGACCGACGACGCGGGCAGCAGTTATTCCCCCGCCTATTCGCCCGATGGTTCCCGCATCGCCTTCATTAGTACGCGGCGCGGCGATGGCGATGTCTACGTGATCGACGCCGACGGACGCCGTCCCTTTTTGGTGACGATTGATGATGACGACGCCGAAGATCGCACGCCCACGTGGTCGCCCGATGGGCGCTGGATCGCCTTTGCCAGCAATCGTGACGGCAGCACGTTCCAATGGTATGCAGCTTCGCCCGATGGATTGGAAGTGGTGCAGATCACCGATGTGAATCGCACACCGCAGTCGCTCGACTTCCGTTCACGCTGAGTGTGAGCGACCCAGACTAAGCTACATCATGCAGGAGAGAACGCGCCTTGAGCCAAAATAACATCGCTGAACTGCTGCAACGCGGCATTGCCGCCGCCCAAGACGGACGCAAAGCCGAAGCGCGCACACTGTTCGAGCAAGTGACCGACCTCGACGAAAACAACGAAAAAGCGTGGTTCTGGCTGGCGTCGGTGGTCGAAACCGACGAAGAACGCCGCATCTGTTTGAGCAACGTCGTTCACATCAACCCGAACAACGAGCGCGCCAAACGCGCGCTTAGCCAGATCGAAGCGCGCTTACAGGAGAAGCAGCCCGCGCCCGCCGATAACGAAACCGAAGTGATCGCGGGCATAACGCGCCGCCAGCTTACCTTGATCGCGGGCGGCGGCGGCGCAATGATCGTGCTGCTGCTGCTGATCGGCATCGTCGTGATCAGCGGGAACAATCAGCGCGAAGCCAAACTGCGCGCGCAGCAAACACAGGTGGCGCTGGTTGCCACCAACGAACGCTTAGAGCAAAATCAAGCGGCGACAGCGCAGGCGTTTTCCACCGGCACCGCCGAAGCCCTGACCGTGCTGGCGACGCAGACCGCCTTCGCCTTGATCACGGAAGTGCCGCCCACCAGCGCCGTTTCGACGCTGCCGCCCACCTGGACGCCCATTCCCACCCAAGCCGATGCCGCTGCCGTCGACGCCAGCACCGCGTTCGAGTTTGAAGTGCCGCTTGGCTTGAACGGCGTGCTGGCAGTGTGGGGATCGCAAACCCTGCGCGGCGGTTTCAGCGAAGTGGGTTATTACAACTTGAGCTTCGGCAATCAATATCAGCGCATTGGTGACGAATACGGCGCGGATGTGTCGCTTTCGTTCAACGGACAGCGCATCGCCTACACCCGCTACGACAACCTGTTGTTCACCTCGACGTTAGATGCGGTCAACCTCAACGGATCGCAGGCTGAGTCGCTGGTCAACCGTTGGCAGGGGGTTCCGGGCGCAACGGGTGTACTTGCGCCCCAACAGCCAAGTTATGGACCCTCAGGGCAGTCAATTGTGTTCATCGCCCGCCCGCAGGAAGCGAACGCGACCGATCAGGTTTATCTGCTTAACCTCAACCCGCAG